>JAEVZN010000298.1 GCA_023392205.1 Pseudomonadota bacterium | reverse complement strand
CCGGATGTCGCTCCAGTCCGTCATCAGATAATGATCGAAGCTGTGACGCAGGAAGGACAGGTGCTCGCCCGCACCGGATCCGACTTCAAGCACGCGGGAGAAATGCGTATCCGGTCCGAACGGCTTTTCAAGCACGACATGGCCGCGCCGCATGAATCGGCCGGACAGCGATTGTCCGTAATTCAGACCGTCATACGCTGCGGTGAGGCGTTCGTTGTAGGTTGTGGCGTCCGGGTCTCGCTGCATGTCTCGGTCTCTTTGCGGGCTGGTTGTGAGGTTTTGCGGTCGGCCCAGGCTTCGATGCGCGGATGAAGGGCGGCATCGGGCGAGGACTGGATGTCATAGGCGAGGAAGGCGAGCAGGAACTGGATGCCAAGCAGGACCGGCAACCCGGCCATCATGACGACGCCTGCGCTCGCGCCCGACGCCGACACGCCGAAATGAAGCAAGCCATAGATCAGGCCGAAGGCCAGCAGCAGGATACCGCTCAGCAATTGCGCCGATGCGAGGCTGAAATCGCGCAGGAAATAATTGTAGCCGATGCGCTTGACGAAGTTGCGGACATGCCCCGCTGCAAACGGCAGGATCGAGCGCGCCGGATTGAGATGGCTGACTTCGTCGCCATAAATGGCCGGCATCGGCACGTCCACCACACGCGCGCGAAAGGTGCTGAGCCGGAACAGCATGTCGCTTTCAAAAAAATAGCGCTGGTGAATTTTGTCGAACGGCAACATCCGTGCGACGTCGGCATGAATGGCAAAATAGCCATTGGTCGGATCGAAGGATTGCCAATATCCCGTGGACAGTTTCGACAGGAACGACAGTCCGGCATTGCCGATCAGCCGCGTCGCCGGCATCGCCCGAACATTGGCCGGGTCGAAAAAGCGATTACCCTTGGCATAGTCGGCCTCGCCTCTGCGGATCACATCGACCAGCAACGGCAATTTTGCCGGATCCATCTGCCCGTCGCCGTCCATCTTGACGATGATCGCCGCGCCATCGGCGATGGCCTGGCGCATGCCTGTCATGGTCGCGCCGCCGACGCCGCTATTCTGCGCGTGGCGCAGCACATGGACGCGCGGGTCGTCGCAGCGGCGCTCCACGAGATTTCCGCTGCCGTCGGGGCAGCAATCGTCGACCACATAGATCCGATCGACGATGGGGCCGATCCCGGCAATGACATCGAGAATATGACGGGTCACCCGGTAGCTCGGGATCACCACGGCGACGGGCTCTCCCATATCCATGGCTGCCATCGGCGGACCCTGAATGGCGCGCGGCAAAGCCCGCACATTCGGAGGCTGCGCAATAGCTTGCGATTGCAGCATCACGACCCGCATGACATCCCTGTCCGGCATTACGCCCCCGGATCGAACGCATCAGAGCGGGACCGGTTCGGCCGAGGCGGCGATTTGGCACAGGCAGATTTGCAGGCTTAACGCCGGTTCAGAAAAGCGTGCGACGCAGTGACTGCGCTTGTCACGTGCAGGCGGGACAACGCGGAAATGGCTGCAATCGTCACGGCCGGCCGGACGGAAGCCCTTCGCGGATGCGATCGGAAAAATCCGCAGACCCATAGGCCGCCTTGACCCGCGCATTGATCAGCGACTGACGGCGCAACTCGTCGATGGGAAGCGAGGTATCGACGCGGCCGGAATGATAGAGATAGCTGTCGATCAGGCCGTTGAGCAGGTGGCGGAAGCTGAAACGCCCGGCCCGCCCCGCCGCATTGGCATAACGAATGATGTTGATCGTGCAACTGTTGCTCAGCAGATGATAGAATTCGGGGCGGTCGGCCAGTTCGTTGATCCGCTCCAGATAGACCATCAGAAGGCGCCGCGCGTCCTCCGCAGAGGTGTTGAGACGATACAGATATACCGTCTCGCCGCGATGAATGGCGCGCGAGCCGACCAGATCGCGCTCGTCGCCGACCACATAGATCAGCTCGAACTGCTTGAACATCGAGGCGATGGGCGCGAAGCCCTCGCCGATTTCCGGCCGCGTCTCGATGGAAATGGTGAGCGGCGGCGCATTGTCGAACAGGAAGCTCAAGAAGGTGTGGCCGACCGGGCCCTCGCGCCAATAGGAGACATAGAAATCGAGTCCGGTCACTTGGCTGAGCGAAATCTCGCGCTCCTCATGGCGCTCGGTGAAATCGTGACGGCTCCGGTATTCGAAATTGCGGACGCCGGTGATCCGCACGCGGTCGCCATCGATCGTCGCGCGCGGCATCACTGCCACTTCCGGCCGCCATGGCCGGTCATGCGAGGGAGGGATCGCGAGCCACCAGACGATCACGCCGGCAATCAATGCCACGAGAATGGCGGAGGCCGTACGCTTCCGGACGAGAAAGCCGGCCCAGATCGCAAAGGCAGCAAAGGCGGCGGCCAACGCCAGCCGCGCCCATTCCCAGGGCAGGTTCGAATAATAGATGGCCAGCGTCGCCCACAGGATGACAAGCGCGCGGATCAGAAACCAGCCGGCCGCGCCCAGCCAGCCGAACAGTCTTGCGGGAAAGCTGCGCGGCCCGCGTGCGGCTGGCTCGATATGCGCGTCGGGCGACGTCGATGCCATTGAGATGATCCGCGTCCGGTCCGGTGTCCGCGCCGTCAGGAGACGCAATCATGCGATGATCCGGAAGGAGCGGGAACCTTGTCAAGGCCGGTCCGGCTGTTCGGGAAAGCCCGACGCGAGACTATCGCTCGCGCAGGCTTTCATGCTTGTAGCGCAGAAGCGGAGAGAACAGGTAGCTGATGATCCGGCGATTTCCGGTCTTGATCTCGGCCGTCACAGCCATGCCGGGCGTGAGCCTGATCTGCTTCTCGTCGACCTGCATATGCGTCCGGTCGACGGAGATCCGCGCCGCATAGATCAATTCCTGCCCCTTCGGCTCGCTGCTGGTCGATTCTGCGCCGCGATTGCCCTCATTGCCACGGTCCATCGGCTTGTCGCGGGTGATGGCGTCCTGCGATACGCTGAGCACCTTCGCGTCCAGAAGGCCGTATCGGGTGAAGTTGAAGGTATCGACCTTGATCGCGGCCGCCTGCCCCGGCGTGACAAAGCCGATATCGCGGTTCGAGACCATGGCCTCGATTTCGAGATGGCTGTCGGCCGGCACGATCAGCATCAGTGCCTGGGCCGGCGTGACCACGCCGCCCACAGTATGAATGACCAGTTGCTGCACATTGCCGTCGACGGGCGCAGTCAAAGTCTGCATGTTGGTGCGCGTTTCAGCGCGGATGACTTCCTTTGTGAGACTCGCCGCCTTCTGCTCGGCCTTGTCGAGTTCTTCGAGCAGCGTGCGCTCGTATTCCGCTTCGGCCTTGGCGCGTGTCTGCACCAGTGCGCCGATTGCGGCGTCGGTCTCCACGAAGCGGCTTTCCTGGACGAGAATCTCCTGCTGATGGCTGACGAGCTCCTGGAATTCCGAGAGGTAGGTGAGCTTGGAGCCGAGTTGCTTGTCGAAGAGCTGCTTGCGCGCCTCGACACGCTGCCGCAACGGATCGAGCGAGGCCTTGAGCTTTTCGATCGAGGCCTGGATCGTGGCGCGCTCGGCGCGCTTCTGCGCGACCTACCCTTCGATCATTGCAAGCTTGGCTATCTGCTCCGTGGTCTGACTGATCAGAAACTCACGATGCATCAGTGTGAGATCGGCGGGCGACTGATCGGGAGCCATGAACACGGACATCGGATCGTCGCGCGAGGTCAATGCGGCACGCAGGCGTGCAACCGTCAGCCGGGCGGAGAGCAGCTCCCGCTTGTATTGATCAACCGTCGCCTCGTTCATCGTCGGGTCCAGCTCGATCAGCACGTCCCCGGCCTTGACGCTTTGTCCGTCCCGCACGCGGATCGACCGGACCACGCCCGTCTCGAAAGGCTGGACGACCTTCGTGCGGTCGCTCGGCACGATCTTGCCCGGCGCCACCGCGACGATATCGACAGTCCCCAGACAGGCCCAGGC
>JAEVZN010000103.1 GCA_023392205.1 Pseudomonadota bacterium | reverse complement strand
GCCGTGCGCTCGCCGCGCGCACGCTTTCGCGGCTTCACATCTCTGCCGGCGATCGTCCAATAAAAAAACGGCGTGCCGCGGATGGCCCGCGTCACGCCAAAGTCACTAAGCGTTTTAGCGTTTGCGTACGAAGGTCTGACGGCGGGTCGGGGGCGCCGCCATGGCGTTGCCGCGATGCCGGAAGCTGATCCGTCCGCGCGAAAGGTCATAGGGCGACATCTCGACAATCACGCGATCGCCAACGCCGGTGCGGATACGAAACTTGCGCATCTTGCCGGCTGTATAGGCGAGGATCTCGTGGTCGTTGTCGAGTTTGACGCGGAAATTGCCGTCCGGCAGCACCTCGGTCACGGTGCCGTCAAATTCGAGCATTTCTTCTTTCGACATTCAGAGGTCCTTCTGCAATGGGATGGCGCTACGCTGGCGCGTTCGCACGCTGAGCCGGGCGGCGCTTGGGTCGACGGGTCCGCATGAATCCGAGGCCCGATATATCAGCATCCGGCCGTCCGCCGCCATTATGATTTGACGCCTGTGCAGGGCGCGCCTCAGGGACATGACCGGCCGCCTGCGAGATGCCGCGCGCATCCTGTTCACGCCGCCGCCTGCGCTGTCCCGCGCGGTTGCGAGGCTTGCCATTCGCAGCCGGACCTTTTGACCGGGCCGTTGCGGGCGGTACTGGCGCGGCGCGTTGAACCTCGGCGCCGGTGTCGTCGGTGGCGGGCAGGGTCATGCGGATCAGTTTTTCGATGTCGCGCAGAAAGGCGCGCTCTTCGCGGACGCAGAAGGAAATCGCAACGCCTTCGGCCCCGGCACGGGCGGTACGGCCGATCCGGTGCACATAGCTTTCCGGCACGTTGGGCAGGTCGTAATTGATGACATGCGTGATGCCGTCGACATCGATGCCACGCGCCGCGATGTCGGTCGCGATCAGGGTGCGGACACGGCCATTGCGGAAGGCGGCGAGGGCGCGCTCGCGCTGACCCTGCGACTTGTTGCCGTGAATGGCCTCAGCCGGCAGGCCCTTCTGCTCGAGCTGACGCACCACCTTGTCGGCACCATGCTTGGTGCGAGTGAATACGATGGCGCGGTCGATCGGCTCCTTGCTCAGGATGTCGGCGAGAAGGGCCGGCTTTCCGGCCTTTTCAACATGCACAACCCGCTGGGCGATGCGCTCGGCCGTGGAGGCCTGCGGCGCAACGGCGACGCGGGCCGGATCCCGCAGCATCAGGCGGCCGAGTTCTTCGATCGGCGCCGGCATGGTTGCGGAAAAGAACAGCGTCTGCCGCTGCGCCGGAAGCTTCTGCACGATACGGCGGATGTCCTGGATGAAGCCCATGTCGAGCATGCGATCGGCTTCGTCGAGAACGAAAATCTCGACCTTGTCGAGGATCACGGCGCGCTGCTGGAGCAGATCCATCAGGCGGCCGGGAGTTGCGACCAGCACGTCGATGCCGTTCGCCATAGCCCTGATCTGACGGCCGATCGGAACGCCGCCGATGGCCAGCGTGACCGAAGCCTTGGCATGGCGGCCGTAGGTCTTGATGCTGTCGACGATCTGTCCGGACAATTCGCGGGTCGGGCTCAACACAAGAACGCGGCAGCTCTTACGTTCGGGACGGACGCGGTTGCCGGCCAGATGATTCAGGATCGGCAGCGCGAAAGCGGCCGTCTTGCCGGTCCCGGTCTGCGCTATGCCGACGACGTCGCGTCCGGCCAGCACTTGCGGGATGGTCTGGGCCTGGATGGGGGTGGGGATCTGGTAGCCTTCCTCGGTCAGCGCGCGGGCAATCGGCTCGGCCAGTCCAAGGTCAAGAAAAGCGGTCAATTTTCAATCTTTCATGCAGCACAGGCGTCCCGGCCCGGAATGGACACGAACGCGACATGCGGGGTCTTAAAGACATCCCGCGTGGTCAGGGCTGCCGGCGAAGTGGTGAGGTTCTAAGCGGGCCGAAAGCCAAGATCTTTTGCGATCGGTTTTCGTTCACGCGGCCCGCGAGCGGCTCGGATGCCGACTCGATTGGCCATGCATATGGCTTGTTTGCGTGCTGAATGCAACAAAAAGCGCGAACAGGGTGCACAGATTGACATTGGTTGCGAATGTAACTATTAGTGCAGGTCGCGGACCTACGAGTTCTTGATCAAAAGACATTCCGCGAACCGACCCAGGAGGAAGCGTCATGGCCGATATCGACACTGCCCCGCGTGTGCGGCGGCAGGCCTCTCCCGCAGCCGTTACCGATCGCATCCGCACCGAGCCTCGCGTCGATGCCGCCGAGTACATGTCGGGATTCGGCAATTCGTTCGAGACCGAAGCGCTGCCGGGCGCGCTTCCGATCGGGCGCAATTCGCCGCAGAAATGCAATTACGGGCTTTATGCCGAGCAATTGAGCGGTTCGCCCTTCACCGCACCGCAGGCCACCAATCAGCGCTCGTGGCTGTATCGCGTCCGGCCGACCGTGCGGCATACCGGGCGCTTCCAGAGGATCGACAAGGGCCTCATCCGGACAGCGCCGGAGCGCGAGGATTCCGAACTCACGCTCGACCAGTTGCGCTGGAGTCCGGTCCCGGTTCCGGATGAGCCGCTGACCTTCGTCACCGGCCTCCGCACGCTGACCGTCGCGGGCGATTGCGAGTCGATGGCCGGGATGGCCGCGCATCTCGTTCTGGTGACGCAGTCGATGGTGCGCGAGCATTTTTTCAATGCCGACGGCGAGATGCTGATCGTCGCGCAAGAGGGCGCGATGCGCTTTCGCACCGAATTCGGATTGATCGAAATCGCTCCGGGTGAGATCTGTGTGATCCCGCGTGGCGTGATCTTCCGCGTCGAACTGGTCGACGGTCCGGCCCGCGCCTATGTCTGCGAGAATTACGGCGGCGCGCTTACACTTCCCGATCGTGGACCGATCGGTGCCAATTGTCTGGCCAATCCGCGCGACTTCCTCACGCCGGTTGCGGCCTATGAGGATGTGGAGGAGTCCTGCACGCTGTTCGTGAAGTGGGGCGGGGAGATGTTCCGCACGCAGATGCCGCACTCGCCCCTCGACGTCGTCGCCTGGCACGGAAATTACGCGCCCTATAAATACAATCTGCGGCATTTCTCGCCGGTCGGCGCACTGTTGTTCGACCATCCCGATCCGTCGATCTTCACGGTGATGACGTCGCCGTCGGAAACTCCCGGCACCGCGAATATCGATTTCGTGATTTTTCCGGAGCGATGGGGCGTGGCGGAGAACACCTTCCGTCCCCCGTGGTATCATCGCAACATCATGTCCGAATTCATGGGCCTCGTTTACGGCGTGTATGACGCCAAGCCCGAGGGCTTCGTGCCGGGCGGCTTCTCCCTGCACAACACGATGCTGCCGCATGGACCGGACGTGGATGCCTTCGAACATGCGAGCAATGCCGAACTGAAGCCGGTCAAGCTCTCGAATACGCTGGCTTTCATGTTCGAGACGCGCTTCCGGCAGCGGGTCACGCGATATGCGGCCGAACTCGACACGCGTCAGGACGACTATGTCGATTGCTGGAAGGGGCTGAAGAAGCATTTCGACCCGAACCGCAAGGAGCCACTTCCGGCAACGCCCGCAGGCAAGCGCGGCTGACACAACCGGTCCGGCGAACGCGCCGGACCGCTCGTGCGCGTTGACAGGCCGCACGAAACAGGCGAGTGCCGTCTCGACGGCAGCGATGCCGCTCCAATTTCGAACCGGGACGGAATGTAGGCATGAAACTGGCTTCACTGAAATCCGGCCGCGATGGCCATCTGGTTGTGGTATCGCGCGATCTCACACGCTGTGCCGATGCATCGGCCGTCGCGCCGACCCTGCAGAAGGCGCTCGACGACTGGGATCTGGCCGCGCCGCGGCTGACCGAGATTTCGGATTCGCTCGAAGCCGGACGGATCGCGCATACGCCCTTCGATCCTGCGAAATGTGCGTCACCGTTGCCGCGTGCCTATCAGTGGCTGGACGGCTCCGCTTACGTCAATCACGTGGCGCTGGTGCGGCAGGCCCGCAATGCCGAAGTGCCGGATTCGTTCTGGACCGATCCGCTGATGTATCAGGGCATTTCCGATGTGATCATGGGTCCGCAAGATCCGATCTCGCTCGCCGACGAAGCATGGGGGATCGATATCGAAGCGGAAGTCGTGGTGATCCTTGGCGACGTGCCGATGGGTGCGACCCGCGAACAGGCCGCGAAGGCGATCCGGCTCATCATGCTGGTCAATGACGTGACGCTGCGAAACATCGTGCCGCAGGAATTGCCGAAGGGGTTCGGCTTTTTGCAGTCGAAGCCCCCCTCGGCCTTCACGCCTGTCGCGGCGACACCCGACGAACTCGGCAAGGCCTGGGATGGTGCCAAGATCGATCTTCCACTGCTGAGCTTCATCAACGGTCAGCCGTTCGGAAAGCCGAACTGCGCGGTCGACATGACGTTCGACTTCCCGACTCTGATCGCGCATGCGGCCAGGACGCGTCCGCTCAGCGCCGGCACGATTCTCGGGGCCGGCACCGTCTCCAACCGCGACGCCGATGGCGGTCCCGGCAAGCCGATATCAGAAGGCGGTCTGGGCTATTCCTGCCTTGCCGAACAGCGTACGGTGGAAACCATCCTGCATGGCAAGCCGTCGACTCCGTTCCTGAAATTCGGAGACCGCATGCGCATCGAGATGAACGATAAGGACGGCCGCTCCATTTTCGGTGCGATCGAGCAGGAGGTCGTTCGCTATACGCCGCAAGGCTGACAGAAGTCGCTGCAAGCGGCCACGTGCGGACCGGAATCATCAGGGTGGAATATGGCCAAGGGTTTTGCTTCGACCGGCGACAATGCCGAGAAAACCATCTCCTTCGACGAGATCGGGCGCGGGCTTTACGCCTTCACGGCGGAGGGCGATCCGAATTCCGGCATCATTGTCGGCGATGACGGTGTCATGGTCGTCGACGCGCAGGCGACGCCGGTCATGGCGCTGGAAGTCATCGAGCGCGTGCGCAAGGTCACCGACAAGCCGATCAAATACGTTCTTCTCAGCCATTATCATGCCGTGCGGGTGCTCGGTGCCTCCGCTTATCCCGATGCGGAAATCATTGCGTCCGATGCAACCCGCGACCTCATCGTCGAGCGCGGTCAGCAGGACAAGGATTCCGAAATCGGCCGCTTTCCGCGTCTGTTCCGCGCCGTCGAATCTATCCCCGGCCTGACCTGGCCGACCATCACCTTTCCGCAGCAGATGTCGATTTGGCTCGGAAAGCGCGAAGTGCGCATCATGCATATCGGTCGCGGCCATACTGCCGGCGACGTAGTGGCCTGGGTGCCGGACGAGAATGTCGTGTTTTCCGGCGACCTCGTTGAATATCATTCGGCCTGCTATTGCGGCGATGCGCATCTTGCAGACTGGCCGAAGACGCTCGACCGGCTTGCCGGCTTCAATGCCAATGCGCTAGTGCCGGGCCGCGGTGCGGCGCTCGCAAAACCGGATCTCGTGCGTGCGGGAATCGACGGTACGCGCGATTTCCTTGCGACATTGTATGGCTCCGCGCAGGAGAGCGTTGCGAAAAAGCGGACGCTGAAAGAAGCCTTCGCCGCCGCGCGGGAAGCGATGGACCCGAAATTCTCCGATTATGCGATCTACGAACATTGCATGCCCTTCAATGTGGCGCGCGCCTATGACGAGGCAAGCGGCATCGAGCATCCCGTGATCTGGACGGCAGAGCGCGACCGCGAAATGTGGGCCGCCCTGCAAGGATAGTTTCGGGACCGGCGTGGGATGGAGCACAAGCCATGAGCGCCAAGCCAGCCTCTCAGACCAACGCGCGACGGGCCGTGTTTCATTTTGAGTATCGGCGCTCACGCGATCAGGATGCCGCGCGTCCGGTGCGTCATCCGGTAGTGATTGTCGGTGCTGGCCCTGTGGGACTGTCGCTTTCCATCGATCTCGCCCTGCGCGGCGTGCCGTCGGTGGTGCTGGACGATGCTGACCGGATCGGGGAGGGCTCGCGCGGGCTATGTTACTCGAAACGTTCACTTGAAATCTGGCACAGGCTGGGCGTCGGCGAGAAACTTGTCGAGATGGGCGTCACATGGAAGCTCGGCAAAGTCTTCCTCGGCGATGCGCTGGTCTATTCCTTCGACCTTTTGCCCGAGGACGGCCACAAGATGCCGGCCTTCATCAACCTGCAGCAA
>JAEVZN010000055.1 GCA_023392205.1 Pseudomonadota bacterium | reverse complement strand
CGCGCAAGTCTTCGAATTGTGCGGCATCGACCGGGAACAGACCGCAGAACACCACCGGGATTGCCGGCTTGAAGCCGGGCAGCGGCTCGGCCACCGGCTTGCGCGCATCGGTCAGCGTGTCGCCGACGCGGGTATCGGCCACTTCCTTGATCGAGGCGGTGAGAAAGCCGATCTCGCCGGGTCCGAGTTCTTTCACCTCGGTCTTTTTCGGCGTGAACACACCGACGCGGTCGACGTGATATTCCGCGCCGGTCCGCATCATCTTGATCTGGTCGCCTTCCTTCATCGTGCCGTCGACGATGCGCACCAGCACGATGACGCCGAGATAGGGGTCGTACCAGGAATCGACCAGCAAGGCTTTGAGCGGCGCATTGCGGTCGCCCTTTGGCCCCGGCAGGCGGGTGACGATGGCTTCCAGCACGTCGGGAATGCCCACGCCGGTCTTGGCGGAAATCGGAATGGCGTCGGAGGCGTCGATGCCGATCACGTCCTCGATTTGCTGCTTGACCTTTTCGGGTTCGGCGGCCGGCAGGTCGACCTTGTTCAGCACCGGGACGATCTCGTGGTTGTTCTCGATCGCCTGATAGACATTGGCGAGCGTCTGCGCCTCCACCCCTTGCGAGGCATCGACCACGAGGAGCGAGCCCTCGCAGGCGGCGAGCGAGCGGTTCACCTCATAGGCGAAATCGACATGGCCGGGGGTGTCGATCAGGTTAAGGATATAATCCTTGCCGTCCTTGGCCCGGTAGCGTAGCCGCACGGTCTGCGCCTTGATCGTGATGCCGCGCTCGCGCTCGATTTCCATCGAATCGAGCACCTGTTCGGTCATCTCGCGCGCCTCCAGGCCGCCGGTGAGCTGGATCAGCCGGTCGGCGAGGGTGGATTTTCCATGGTCGATATGCGCGACGATGGAAAAGTTGCGAATGTTGTCGATGGTTGCCGCTGTCATGGCGGGCGGGATAGCATCCGGGCTAAAGGGCTACAAGGAACGAGATAAGTCCCCGAATACGGGGATTGTGGGGAGACGCCAATGCCCGTGATCCGGCCTGCGACGGAGGCCGATCTGACCGCGATCCTGACGATCTATAACGACGCGGTGATGAAAACGACGGCGATCTGGCACGAGGCGCCCTCCGACCTCGAGAGCCGACGTGCATGGTACGAGCACCGGCGCAGCCACGGGTTCCCGATCCTGGTCGCCGAGGAGGACCAGGGGGCGCCGAAAGTGCTGGGATATGGGTCCTTCGCGGAATTCCGGCCTTTCGGGGGCTATCGCTACACCGTGGAGCATTCGGTTTATGTGCTGGACGAGGCGCAGGGACGCGGCATCGGCAAGCTTCTGCTGGAAGCGCTGATTTCCGAGGCGCGCCGGATGGGCAAGCGGGTGATGGTGGGGGCGGTCGATGCCTCGAATTACGCCTCGCTCGCTTTGCATGAGACCATGGGGTTCGAGGAAACCGGCCGTATGCCCGGCGTCGGCGAGAAATTCGGCAAGCGCCTCGATCTGGTGCTGGTGCAGCTGAATTTGTGACCATGGCGAATACTGCAATGAGCGACGAGGCCCCGGCCGGATCTGTGCGCCCGCTCGCGCCGGCAGAATTCCCGGCGCGCATTGCCGATCTCGCGGCACTTCTGATGGATGCCGTGGCAGGCGGTTCCTCGGTCAACTTCCTGTCTGGCCTGACGGCGGACGAGGCGGCGGCGTTTTGGCACCGCCAGTCTGCGGCGGTAGACGAAAGCCGCATTGTCGCGTTTGTCGCGGAAGACGGAGCGCGCATCGTGGGCTGCGTTCTGCTGATGCATGCGACGCAGCCGAATGCGCCTTATCGCGCCGAGATCGGCAAGATGATCGTGCATTCGGCCTACCGGCGGCGCGGCCTTGGGCGCGCGTTGCTGCGCCGGGCGGAAGATGCGGCGCGCGGCCGGCCGCAGCTTGCTGGTGCTCGATACCGAGGCGGGCAGCGCCGGAGACCTCCTCTACCGCAGCGAGGGCTGGATCGCGGCGGGGACGATCCCCGGCTTTGCATTCACGCCCGACCGGCGGCCTGCCGACGCAACGTTCTTTTACAAGCGGCTGGCGTAGCGCTCAGCGCCGGTGCTTGCCGGCGTCCCAGCCCTTGTCGGCCAGATGCGTTTCGCCGAAATGCATCGGCTCGTCTTCAAGCGGTGTGGCGAATGTGTCATTCCAGCGGTTGAGAAAGCCGAACAGGGAAATCAATCCGACAATTTCCACCACCTGGTCGTCGCTCCAGTGCTTGCGCAGATCCGTGAACATCTCGTCGGTCACGGCATTGGGCACGCAACCGGCCGCCACAGCGACATCGAGCGCTGCGCGTTCGGCGGGCGTGTAGAGATCGCTGGTCTTGTAATCCCAGACCGCATCCAGCTTCTGCTGGTCGACGCCGAGTTTCGACGCGCCCTCGGCCGTATGCGCCATGCAATATTGGCAGCCGGACGCGCGGCTTGCGACATGCGCCATCAACCGCTTCAGCTTGAGATCGACCTTGCTCTCCGGCCGCCACACCGCGCCCGACATGGCGGCGAAGGCGCGTGTCAGCGCCGGATCGCGCTGCATGATCAGCATGGAATTGGGGATGAAGCCCATGCGCTTCTGCGTGACGTCAAATTGCTCTTTGAGCTCCGCTGTGGTCTCCGGCGGCAGTGGCGCGAGGCGCGGCGCGGGCAAGGTGCGTTGGTCCATGCGGTTCCTCCTGTTTTGTGGGGGCAGCATAACATGAACTCGCGTATGGCGCGCGGTCGTCGCCTTCGCTACGCGCCCATCTCTTCGGCTGCGATGGCCAGAATGTCCTCTGCCGCGCCGATGGCCACAAAATGCCCGGCCCCATCGACCGGATGCCACACCGCACCGGGCATTCTATCGGCAATGGTCCGGTTGATGAATGGGGCCACCAGCGTATCGCCCAGCCCCTGCCACATATGCACCCGCCGTTCGATCTTCGTCACGTCGAAGGCCCAGTGGCGATAGAGCAGCTCGCTGTCCTGAACGAGCCCCTCGCTGCCTTGCGCGAAGCATTCCGCGCTCGCGTCGCAAAAAAGCGACTCAAAACCGGGACGAAGCAGGATCTCGCGGTCGTCCTCGTTCACCGCCTTCAGCAATTCCTTGAAATAGGTCGCGCGGAAATGCTCGGCGGTGATGCCGATCGCCGCGTACATCATGCGGAAACCCGGCTCGACATGCAGCGCAAGGAAGCCGCCAATTGCATCTGCTTTCGACAGGCGATCCGCCGCCCAGTTATCGCCGAAGGCGCCGTAGCATCCGCCCGCGATATTGCTGACGTGACGCAAGCGCGCCGGATCGATATACGCCGCGGCCGAAAGCGCCCAGGGGCCGCCTTCCGACCAACCGGTCACACCGAATTCGCGATGTCCCAATGCGTCGGCGATGGCCGTCATGTCGCCGGCCCAGCCGGCATAGCTGCGATCCTTCTGCCGGCTGGATTGTCCGATGCCGGGGCGGTCGACGCAGACGAAACGCAGGCCGTGCTTCGATGCGGCTTGCGCGAACAGATGCGCCTCAAGCCGTGAACTGGGTCCGCCGTGATTGTGGATGACGAGCGGACCGTCGGGATTGCCGACTTCCACACAGGCGAGCGTGCGGCCGTCGGGCATAGCGACCAGCTTTGTAACTTCGGTGGTCTTGGGTGTCATCGCCACCTGCTTTCACGTTGTCGGTTGCAGCCTACAACTTCTCGCCCGGCAACCTGCTCGCCTGTGTCACCCAATCGGCGAACTGCGCGTCGTCCAGCGCGTCGTCCTCATATATGTCGAGGTAGCGCACGTCCTTCTGCTTCGAGGTGCCGGGTGGCACAGGATGCAGCTCCGCGCCGCGGAAGAACGCCACCTTGATGTATTTCGTGAAGACATGGAAGCTCATGAAGAAGGTCTTGTCGTCCATGCCGTAGAGCGGCGAATTGTATTTCACCGCCTTCCTCACGCCGGGGACGGCGCGCACGATCAGCGCATCGAGGCGCCGGCCGACATCGCTTTTCCAGCCCGGCATGGCGGCGATATAGGCCTGTACGGGTGCGTCGCCATAGCCCTTGGCGATCTGCGGATTGCCGCCGGAGAGTAAATTCGGTTTGGCGGCCGCTTTCGTCGCGGGCGTCTTCGTCGGTCCCCCCGATACCTGCTTCGTCATCGCCAACCTCCACCTTGCGCGCCTCGCGCAAAAAAATGGCCGGGCATTGCCCGGCCATTCTATTGTCCCTCACTCCAACCGGAGTGCGTTTCCTCGATCCGATATCAATACCGGTAATGTTCCGGCTTGTAGGGGCCTTCCGGCTTGACGCCGATATAGCTTGCCTGATCGGGCCGCAATTCGGTCAGCTTCACGCCGATCTTGGCGAGATGCAGACGCGCGACCTTCTCGTCGAGCGACTTCGGCAGCACATAGACTTCCTTCTTGTACTTGCCGTCCTTGTTGTTGGCATAGAGTTCGATCTGCGCCAGCGTCTGGTTGGTGAAGGACGCCGACATGACGAAGGAGGGGTGCCCCATCGCGTTGCCGAGATTCACGAGGCGGCCTTCCGACAGCATGATGATGCGATGCCCGTCCGGGAAGGTGATCTCGTCGACCTGCGGCTTGATGTTGTCCCATTTCAGGTTCTTCAGCGCGCCGACCTGGATCTCGTTGTCGAAATGGCCGATATTGCAGACGATGGCGCGATCCTTCATCGCGCGCATGTGCTCGATCGGGATGATGTCCTTGTTGCCGGTGGCGGTGACGAAGATGTCGGCGATCGGGGCCGCGTCTTCCATGGTCACGACCTGGTAGCCTTCCATCGCCGCCTGCAGGGCGCAGATCGGATC
>JAEVZN010000043.1 GCA_023392205.1 Pseudomonadota bacterium | reverse complement strand
GTGCGCTATCCGATCCTTCCGATAATCAGCCATGTGGAGGGCTATTCCGCGCGCGAGGAGATTCTCGAAATCCGCCATTCCTCGCTCTACGCGCCGCGCGATTTCGACATCTCGCCATACTTCGAAGTGGTCAAGCCGACACTCCATAACGGGTTCGACTACAAGGCGATGCAATGGGCCGATCTGACGGTCTGCGTCGCTATCGAAAAGCACACCGAAACGCTCGCCGTGGTCGAGGCGGAAAGCATCGCTCCCGGCGAAGGCGCGGACATCCGAACGCCCGCCTGATACCAAAGTTTCCAGCGTGGAGGCGGCGCGCACTTGTCCGCAGCCGCAGGCACTTTATCTGTCGTGTCCGGCATAGCGCCTGGAGGGACGGATGTTCGACGCTGCGTTCAAGGCCCTGCAACAGATGGTCAGCCCGCCCTTCCGGTCGGTGCTGATCAAGGCCATGCTGCTGGCCGTGGTGGCAATCATCGCCATCGGCTTCGGACTTTATACGTTTCTCGACTGGCTGACGGTGAGCGGCGGGCTGTGGGCGGAGAACGCGCTTGGACCGAATGCGAAGACGCCGTTGTCGTGGCTCATCTGGTTTGCCTCGATCGCCATGGCGCTCGGCATCGTGGTCGGCGGCATTTTCCTGATGCCGGCGGTCACGGCTCTGGTCGGCAGCTTCTTCGTCGACGAGATCGCCGAACTCGTGGAGCGCGAATATTATCCCGCCGATGTGCCCGGCACGCCGCTGCCATTCAGCCGCTCGATGCTCGAAGGCATCAAGACCGCCCTGATCGCCATCGGGATCTATCTGATCGCGCTGCCGTTCATTCTGTTTGCCGGGCTTGGCTTCATCATTCTCATTCTGGCGGCAGCCTATCTGCTGAGCCGCGAATATTTCGAACTCGCCGCGATGCGCTTCCGTCCCCCCGCGGAGGCGAAGGCGATGCGCAAGGCGCATCGCCTGCAGGTGTTCACCGCGGGCCTGATGATCGCGGCCTTCGTGTCGATCCCGATCGTCAATCTCGCCACGCCGCTCTTCGGCATGGCGCTGATGGTCCACATGCACAAGAAGCTGTCGGGGCGGCGGCCGTCGGAGATCGCGGTCGGGGTTTGAGCAAACCTCGCAATCGTCGTTACTCGTTTCACCTCCTCCGCAAGGGGGGAGGGAGCGCGCTGAGCGCGCGGCAATGTTCTTCGAGAACGCCTTTCGCTACACCGCCACGCTCTTCCCCGGCCAGCGGCACAGGTCCGCGATCACGCAGCGTTCGCAGAGCGGTTTGCGGGCAAGGCACGTATATCGGCCGTGCAGGATCAGCCAGTGATGCGCATGCATCATGAATTCCGCCGGGATGATCTCGACCAGTTTCAATTCAACCTCGAGGGGGTTCTTGCCGGGCGCGAGACCGGTCCGGTTGGCGACGCGAAAGACATGCGTGTCGACCGCCATGGTCGGCTGGCCGAAGGCCATGTTGAGTACGACATTCGCCGTCTTGCGGCCGACGCCCGGCAACTTCTCCAGCAAATCGCGGTCGCCTGGCACTATGCCGCCATGCTCGGCGATCAGCCGCTCCGACAGCGCGATGACGTTTTTGGCCTTGTTGCGGTAAAGCCCGATGGTCTTGATGCAGTCGCGCACCTTGTCTTCGCCGAGTTGCACCATCTTGTCCGGATCGTCGGCCAGCGCGAATAGCGCGGGGGTCGCCTTGTTGACGCCGGCATCGGTGGCCTGCGCGGACAGCACCACGGCGACCAGCAGGGTGAAGGGGTTCACATGCTGCAATTCGCCCTTGGGCGCCGGATCGACAGCCTGGAAGCGGCGGAAGGCCTCTGTCACCTCGGCTTCCGTCCAGGGCCGCAGATCGCCATGCAGCGCCTGCATATCGGCCACCGCCTGCGCCGGGGGCGATTTGCGCCGGGCCGCCCTTCCGGCGCTGGCCGCCTTTACAGCGGCTTTGGATGATCGGGCGGTGCCGGCCGCTGCAGCGGCTTTACGCTTGCCGGCGGGCTTGCCCGGACGCTTGGCGGCGCTTCTCGCAGCGCTCTTGCGTTTTTTTGCCGGCGCGCGGGCAGGGGCAGTCGTTTTTCGGGCCATTTGTCCCCTATATTGATGGTCATGAAGCCCGACAACGACCCGGTTTCCGATACCCCCGTGTTTTCCGCGATCATGCGTCCGCATCGCTCGCTCGACCGGCGCGGCTTTGTGGTCCTGATGGTCGCCATATCGGGCGTGAGTTTCGTGGCCGGAATGGTGTTCCTGATCGCAGGCGCCTGGCCCGTCACCGGCATGTTCGGGCTCGATCTGGCGCTGATCTATCTCGCCTTCCGCGCCAATTACCGGGCGGCTCGCGCCTACGAGGAAATCCTGGTGACGCCGTCCGAGCTGGTCTTCCGCAAGGTCAGTGCGAAGGGTGCCGTGGTCGAATGGCGCTGCAATCCGCTCTGGGTGCGGCTCGACCGCGAGGTGGACGAGGATTTCGGCGTGCAAAGCCTGCATCTGGTCTCGCGCGGGCAGCGCCGCGCGATTGCGGGCTTTCTCGGACCTGACGAGAAGGAGAGTTTCGGCAAGGCGTTGCAGGCGGCCCTGGCCGCTGCCCGGCGCGGGCCGGACCGGACCGTTGTCGCCTGATCGGAATCTGGCCGATCGGAAAACGGGTGGGCCGGCGCAGCCACTTCGCCTAGGAAGCGCCGATGACCGCCATGCCCCATCTCCTCTCGCCCGAACTCGCGAATCTCGAGCCGCTGTCCGTCGCCGCCAGCGACTATGACGTGGTGCGCCGCGCCATCGCACATATCCGCGGCAATTGGCGGCGCCAGCCGGATATCGAGGACATTGCGGACGCTGCGCATGTCACCCCGACCGAACTGCATCATCTGTTCCGGCGCTGGGCCGGGCTGACGCCAAAGGCCTTCCTGCAGGCGCTGACGCTCGATCATGCGCGAAGGGTGTTGCGCGATTCCGGCAGCGTGCTGGATGCGGCGCTCGATGCAGGGCTGTCGGGACCGGGGCGACTGCACGATCTGTTCGTCACGCATGAAGCAATGTCGCCGGGCGAATGGAAATCCGGCGGCGCGGGACTCACGCTGCGCTACGGCTTTCATCCCTGCCCGTTCGGGATGGCGCTGGTGATGGAAACGCCGCGCGGGCTGGCCGGTCTGGCGCTGGCCGATCCCGGCGAAGAAGCGGCCGCTCTTGCCGATATGCAGCGCCGCTGGCCGAAAGCCGGGTATGTTGCGGACGATGCAGGGACGGCGGCCACCGCCGCGCGGATTTTCGATCCGTCATTGTGGCGCGCGGAGCAGCCCTTGCGCGTGGTCCTGATCGGCACCGATTTCGAGGTGCGGGTGTGGGAGGCGCTGCTGAAAATTCCGATGGGGCGGTTCGTGACCTATAGCGATGTCGCGGGCGACATACGCGCACCCAAGGCCGCGCGCGCGGTGGGCGCGGCCGTCGGCAAAAATCCGGTGTGTTTCGTCGTGCCCTGCCACCGCGTGATCGGCAAGAGCGGCGAACTCACCGGCTATCACTGGGGCCTCACCCGCAAGCGCGCGATGCTCGGCTGGGAAGCCGGACGGGTCGCCTGACGTCAGGCGGCGAGGTCGAGCTTGGAGGCCACCGTCGCGTCGGCATTGAGCCGGTAGATGATCGGCACGCCGGTCGCGGTCTCGCGCTTGAGAATGCCCTCGGGCGACAGCTTCTCCAGCACCATGACCAGCGCACGCAGCGAATTGCCATGCGCCGCGATCACGGTGCGCTCGCCGCGCAGCACGCACGGCAATATCTCCTGCACATAATAAGGCAACGTGCGGGCCAGCGTATCGCGCAGGGATTCGCCGCCGGGCGGGGCGATGTCATAGGAGCGGCGCCAGATCAGCACCTGCTCCTCGCCCCATTTCTTGCGCGCATCGTCCTTGTTCAGTCCCGACAGGTCGCCGTAATCGCGCTCGTTCAGCGCCTCGTCACGCACGATGGGAAGATCGCTCTGGCCCATGTCGCCGAGCAGGATGTCGAGCGTGCGCTGTGCGCGCTTGAGATTGGACGTGAAGCCCTTGTCGAAGGCGATGCCCTGGCTTTTCAGCGTGCGGCCCGCCTGATGCGCTTCGTGCACGCCCTGTTCGGTCAGCTCGACATCGCGCCAGCCCGTGAACAGGTTCTTGAGATTCCATTCGCTCTGGCCATGACGCACCAGCACAAGCAGCCGTTCGGACATCTTCGCTCCGCTTTATCTTGCCGGCCCTGCCATGGGCCTATTGTTTCGACGCGTTTTCTTCACGCGAACCGGTTTCCACTCCGCTCGAAAACGCTCTAGAAATCGTTCAGGTCCAGCACATCCGTCATCGCATAGAGGCCGGGCGGCTTGCCGCGCGCCCATGCTGCGGCCCTCACCGCGCCGCGCGCGAAGATCATGCGATCCTCGGCGCGATGGCCAAGCTCGATGCGCTCGGCCGGACCGGCAAAGATCACGTTATGCTCGCCGACCACCGTGCCACCGCGCAATGTCGCAAAGCCGATATCGCCCGATTGCCGCGCGCCGGTATGGCCGTCGCGGGCGCGCACCGAACGCTGCGCCAGATCGATATTGCGGCCCTGTGCCGCCGCCTGCCCGAGCAGCAAAGCCGTGCCGGACGGCGCATCGATCTTCTTGTTGTGATGCATCTCGACGATCTCGATGTCGAACTCCTCATCGAGCGTCTTCGCCACCCGCTTGACCAGAGCGGCCAGCAGATTGACCCCGAGGCTCATATTGCCGGACTTGACGATCACGGCTTTCTTCGCCGCCTGCGCAATGGCCGCCTCGTCCTCGGCCGAAAAGCCGGTGGTGCCGATCACATGCACCACGCCCGCCTTGGCGGCGAGTTGCGCCAGCGCCAAAGTCGCCTTCGGAATGGTGAAGTCGATGATGCCGTCCGCATCGCGCAGCAAGGTCTCGGCATCGTCGGCGATCGGGATGTCCTGTCCGCCAACACCCGCAAGCTCGCTGGCATTGCGCCCGATCAGCGGCGAACCCGCTTCTTCCAGCGCACCCGACAAGGTCACGCCGCGCGTATCGGCGATGGCACGGATCAGCGTGCGGCCCATCCGCCCGCCGGCCCCCGCCACGATCAGCCGCATATCGCTTTCAGACATTGCGATGGCTCCCAGTCCTGCGCAGCGATACCGCGCTCAAGCTCACGGCTGCGGGCCGTCATAGCCCTCGATGATGACCATGTCGGCCAGCGCGTGCGGTTTGCGCACCTTGATATTGGCCTGATATTCCGGCGAGTTGTAGCAGGCGAGCGCCTGTTCGTAAGTGTCGAATTCGATGACGACATTGCGGCTGCGGGCCTCGCCTTCCGGGCATTCGAACTTGCCGCCGCGCACCAGAAAACGCCCGCCATACTTTCTGAATATCTCCGGATTGGCTGCCGCATAGGGCTTGTAGCCCTCGTCGTTATGCACATCGACCCGGCCAATCCAGTATCCCTTTGCCATACCCTTGCTCCCTCTCAAGCCGTTGCCTGCGCGACTTCGCGCACGATCGCATCCGCCGCCGCCTTCGGATCGGCCACGCCGGTAATCGGCCGCCCGACCACGAGATAATCCGAACCCGCGGCAATGGCTGCCGCCGGCGTCATGATGCGCTTCTGGTCGCCGCTTTCGGCCCCGGCGGGCCGGATGCCGGGCGTCACCAGCAATCTGTCGTTGCCGATCATCGGACGCAGCATCGCACTTTCTTCCGCCGAGCAGACGATGCCGTCGATGCCAAGCGCACAGGCCTGCAAGCTCTTGGCTTCGACCTGATCGCGGGCCGTGCCGACATAACCGGCCTCGGTCACGTCGGCATCGTTGTAGGAGGTGAGGATCGTCACCGCGAGAATCCTGAGTTTTGACCCGCGCGCGGCATCGAGCGCCGCTTTCATGGTCTGTGGATAGGCATGCACGGTGAGGAAGGTGGCACCGGAATGCACGATGCTTTCCACGCCCTTGTTCACGGTGTTGCCGATGTCATGCAGCTTGAGATCGAAGAAAACCTGCTTGCCGCTGTCGATCAGCTCGCGCGCAAACGACAGGCCGCCCGCGTAACCGAGCTGATACCCGATCTTGTAGAAGGAGATGCTGTCGCCGAGATCACCGACCAGCTTCTCGGCCACATTCACCGACGGCAGATCGAGGGCGACGATCACCCGTTCGCGCGGCGCGACAAGCGGAGAGGCGGCGGTCATGAATAATGACCCGCGAAACGGATCAGACTCTGCACCACGCCTTTCAGGCGCCTGGCATTGCCCTCGTCCCTGAAGCGGGTGTTGTCGTCGAAGGCTTCACCGGCGCGCGAAACCGCGATCTGGTCGGGGATCACCAGCGCGCCGCAACCGATCTCCAGCACCTGCCGCAAGGCGATCAGCGAGCGCATGGCGCCATAGCCGCCATTGGATGCGCCGCCGATGGCGAAGGCGCGATCGCGATAGGCGGCAAGCGGTGCCTCGCCCGGATCGCGCACCCGCGACACCCAGTCCAGCGTGTTCTTTAGAAGCGGCGTCACCGACGCATTGTATTCGGGGCTGGCGATGAAAATGCCCTGATGCGCCTGAAACATCTTCTTCAGGACGATGGCAGCATCCGGCGGGCCGGACCGCGCTTCAAGGTCGCCGTCATAGATCGGCATCGCATAGTCCTTGAGCGATATGGCCGTGTCCTCTGCGCCGGCGGATTTGAACTCCTCGGCGGCCAGATTGGCCAGTTGCGCATTCATGGAGCCGATACGGATCGAGCCGGCAAAGACGAGGATTCTGGGAGCGGGCATGGGATGGCGACGATCTTTCTTCCGCCCTCTCTTCGCGTCGCGCGGACGGGCGGAAGCTGCATTATGCGCAATGAAAAACTAGGATGCCATCGCCTTGCGATAGGTCCACACGCGCGCAGGCGGCAAATTCATCCAGATGCGCGGTGAGGCTTCGGTCGACACGCGCGACAGGCCCTTGGGGATCGGCGAGGTGGTCATCGAGTAGGTGAATTGCACGAAAGGCGCGTTGTGATGCATCAGCGCAAAGGCCTCGTTGATCAGCCGCAGGCGTGTGCGCAAGGGCTTGTTCAACAGCGGCAGGCCCGACACCACAGCAGCGACCGGCTCCTGCAACACGTCACCCGACAGCCGCTTCAAGCTATAGGCATCGCCCTGCACTACGGTCGCTTCCGGGAAGCGGGCGCGCAGGATGCGGCAGAAGCTCGGATTGAACTCGACAAGCACCAGACGATGCGGCGCGATCCCGCGCGCGATCAGTGCCTCGGTCACCGGGCCGGTGCCGGGTCCGAGTTCGATGACCGGACCGGGGATGGACGGGTCCACGCACTGGGCCATGGTGCGGGCGAGAATGCGGCCGGACGGCGTGACCGCGCCGATTGCCAGTGGCTTTTCAAGCCAGGAACGGATGAACCTCACCTCGTCATCGAGGCGAAGGCCCTTTCGTTCGGCGAGTGATGTTTGCGGACGCATGGCGATCACATGTCAGGAGGGTACAGTGTGAAACTATTGTGACCCGCCCAAGGCATAGCCGGTCCGGCGCGTTTCGCCAAGGGTAACCGGCCTGCGCGCCGTCCGTTTCAGGTGGGATTGTCGCATCGACGCGACGTCCGGCGATCAGGTGTCCGCCTTGGAACTCAGTCCGTCGAAGAGGTCCTTCACGCGCGCGAAGAAGCCGGTGGATTCGGGCTGGGTGTCGGTCGACGACAGCTTCTGGAACTCCATGAGCAATTCGCGCTGGCGCTTGGTCAGGTTCTGCGGGGTTTCGACCACCACCTGCACATACATGTCGCCGCTCTGCTTGGATCGCAGGACGGGCATTCCCTTACCTTGCAACCGGAACCGGCGGCCCGATTGCGTCCCCGACGGCACCTTCACCT
>JAEVZN010000038.1 GCA_023392205.1 Pseudomonadota bacterium | reverse complement strand
TCCTTGTCGCGATCGGGACCCGGCCGCCAGGGACGATCCACATTGACAACCGGATGATAGGCGAGATCGGACGTGAGCAGAAGCTGATCCGATCCGGAGTGAACCAGGAACGATGCCATGCCGGGCGTGTGTCCATGCGCCGGCAGCGTGGTCAGCCCTGGCACGATCTCATCTCCCGCCTCGTAGAGCACGACGTCAGCGGCGATGGGCTCGACGCTCCGCTTGATGGCGCCCGCGAAGCGGCGGCGGAACTCTTCGCTCACCGGCATATAGGACAGGTCGGGATCGTTGCGGACGAAGAAATTCCAGTCGGCCTGCGGCGCGTGAACGCTTGCGCGCGGGAAGGCCTTGCCACCATCGGCGTTTCGCAGATTGCCGACATGATCCGGATGCGTATGGGAAATCATCACCGCATCGATATCCTCGGCGCGCAGGCCGATGGCCGCAAGGTTTTGAAACAGGCGGCCCGCATTCGGCCCCATGGTCTGCGCAGCGCCTGGGTCGATCAGGATTCTGCGCCCTCCAGTCTCGATCAGCAGCGTGTTGAGATTGAGCGACAGCGTGTCTGTGGGCAGGAACGCCCGCGTCAACGCCTCGCGCAATTCCATCTCGGGGGCATCGTGGGCATAGATCCGGGACGGCCCGCTCAGCAGTCCGTCGCTCAGGACCGTCGCCTGGATATCGCCGATGCGGAATCGGTAATGGCCGATGTTGCCCGCAGCGGCGGCCGGTGCCTGCGCTCCGGCCAGCCCGCCAAAGCCCGTGGCGGACAGGCCGGCCGCGGCGAACAGCATGACTTTGCGCCGGTTGATCGGGGTGTTGCTCATCTGTGGTCCTTTCTCTTTCGGTCCCTTTTGGGGCCGCTCGGTGCTCGTGCCCGAGGTTCAGGTAGCCACCCCTGCATCTTGCCGAAAGTGATCGCACGCGATACACGTTATTCATATATCGAATAACGTGGCGGACCGCCCGTGTTTGGTGGCGGTATCGAGGATCGGATGGCAGCAAAAGAGGACCTGTTTCATGTCGACCTCAATCTGCTGGTGGTTTTGAGGGCACTGCTGGAAACGCGGAGCGTGACCAGGACTGCAGAGCGCAGCGGGATGAGCCAGCCGGCCGTGAGCCGGGCGCTGGCAAAACTGCGGCGGATTTTCGATGACGCGTTGCTGGTCAAATCCGGAACAGTGATGCGGCCGACCATTCGCGGAAGCGCTCTCGTCGAGCCGTTGCAAAAGGCGCTGGCTGGTTTAACCGACGTCCTTTCCGACCGGCCTCCCTTCGATCCCGCCAGCACCACACGCGTTTTCCGCATTGCGACCACCGATTACGGCGCGACCGTCATCCTGCCGCGACTGTCGGGCCTGATGTTCTCCGAAGCGCCAAGAGCCAGCGTCGAAATCGCGCCGGTGGATGGGCAGACTTTCAGGAATCTGGGCGAGACCAACCTCGATCTTGCGCTCTACAGCGACAATCCGGTGCCCCCTACGCTTCGCGCGCGCGATCTCTTTCGCGAGACATTCGCCTGCCTGTTGCGCGCAGGCCATCCCGCGCTCGCGCGGTCCGAGCGCGGACGCATGCGTCTCGAAGACTATGTGTCCGTTTCGCATATCCTCGTGTCGGTGCCCGGCGGCAGACCGGGCCCGGTCGACACCGCGCTCGCGGCGCTCGGCCATAGCCGCCATGTCGCCGTGCGCATCCCATACTTCTCGACCGCCGCATTGGTGGCGGCGAATTCGGACCTCGTTCTCACCATCCCGCGGCGCGCGGCGGAAAACTTCTCAGACGACAGCCGATTGCGTCTGGTGGAGCCGCCACTGGAGCTTCCAAACTTCGGATACCGGATGCTATGGCACGAGCGAACGCATGCGGAGCCGGATCACGCCTGGCTGCGCCGGATGGTGCTACGGGCTGTCCGGCTGGAAGCGGATGCGTGACCCATCCGGCTCACACACGCGCGATGCGTGACAGCGCCAGGTTGGACAGATTGGGCGCTGGTCGCCTTACTGCTTGGTGCGAGCAAAAGATCTGATCGATCGTCAGACACGCGTGCATCGGCACAGCGCGGCTGAGATCGAGCAGCCTAATCACTCCCACTCGATGGTCCCGGGCGGCTTGCTCGTCACGTCATAGACGACGCGGTTGACGCCCTTCACCTCGTTGATGATGCGGGTTGCGACATGACCGAGAAACTTCATGTCGAAGGCATAGAAATCCGCCGTCATGCCGTCCGTCGAGGTCACCGCGCGCAGGCCGACGACGAAATCATAAGTGCGGCCGTCGCCCATCACGCCTACGGTCTTGACCGGCAGGATCACCGCGAAGGCCTGCCAGATGTCGTCGTAGAGACCGTGGCGGCGGATTTCCTCGATGAAGATATCGTCGGCAAGCCTCAGGATGTCGAGCTTGTCCTTCGACACCGAGCCGGGACAGCGGATCGCAAGCCCCGGCCCCGGAAACGGATGGCGGCCGACAAACACTTCGGGAAGACCGAGTTCGCGGCCGAGCGCGCGCACCTCGTCCTTGAAGAGTTCGCGCAACGGTTCGACGAGCTTCATATGCATGCGCTCGGGCAGCCCGCCGACATTGTGATGCGACTTGATAGTGACCGACGGCCCGCCGGTAAACGACACGCTCTCGATCACGTCGGGATAGAGCGTGCCCTGCGCCAGAAAATCCGCGCCGCCGAGTTTCTTCGCTTCCGCATCGAACACATCGATGAACAGACGGCCGATGATCTTGCGCTTGTCTTCCGGCTCGTCGACGCCGGCAAGTTCCTTCAGGAACAAATCCTCGCATTCCACATGCACCAGCGGGATGTTGTAGGAGCCGCGAAACAGCGCGACAACCTTCTCCGCTTCGCCGAGCCGCAACAGCCCATGATCGACGAACACGCAGGTGAGCTGGTCGCCGATGGCCTCGTGAATGAGCACGGCGGCCACCGCCGAATCTACGCCGCCCGACAATCCGCAGATCACCCTGCCCTTGCCGACCTGCGCGCGGATCTTCTCGATCGCCTCGTCCTTGAAGGCGCGCATGGTCCAGTCGCCGGAAAAGCCTGCGATCTTGCGCACGAAATTGCGGATGAGGGCTGCGCCATGCGGCGTGTGCATTACTTCGAGATGGAATTGCGCGCCGTAGAACTTGCGCTCATCGTCGGCGATCACCGCAATCGGCGCATTCGGCGAGGTGGCGACGGTGCGAAAGCCCGCCGGCGGCACGGTGACGCGATCGCCGTGGCTCATCCACACCGGATAGCTCTGGCCCTTCTCCCACACGCCCTCGAACAATGGAGTGTCGTCGGTGACCGTGACTTCGGCGCGGCCGAATTCGCGATGATGCCCGCCCTCGACCTTGCCGCCGAGTTGCTGCGCCATCGCCTGTTCGCCGTAGCAGATACCGAGCACCGGCACACCGGCGTCGTAGATCGCGGGCGGCGCCAGCGGCGCGCCCTGCTCGTGAACCGAAGCCGGGCCGCCGGACAGGATCACCGCCTTCGGCTGCATCGCCTTGAAG
>JAEVZN010000001.1 GCA_023392205.1 Pseudomonadota bacterium | reverse complement strand
CGGTCTGCGGCGGCTCGAGGAAGCCGTAGATTTTCGCGCGCATCATGTCGTGACGCGCCTGCAATTCCGGCGGGTCCTTCTTGTCCCAGATCGGAGACGTGCGGGCGATTTCCGTCAGCGCCGCGATGCGCTCGGTCGGCATCGGATGCGATTGCGCATAAGGATCGGCAAAGCGCGCGGTGAACATGGATTGGTCGGCGAACCGCTTGAAGGTCTCGTACATGCCCTTGGCGGATTGATTGGTCGCCGCCAGCAGCTTCACCGCGGCGCGGTCGGCCTGTTCCTCCTGGCTGCGCTGATAGGAAAGCAGCGTGCGCTGCGCCACCTGCTGGCTGCCGGCAATCGCCGCCGCGCCAGCCTGGCCTGCGCCGTCAGATGCGCCGCCCATGGCGATGGCCGCCATGCCGACGAGCATGCCGATAATGGCTGCAGTCTGTGCGTTGGCCAGCTGTTCGCGCAGACGCGAAAGATGGCCGCCGGCGATGTGGCCGGTTTCATGGGCCATCACGCCGATGATCTGGTTCGGCGTGACCGATTCGGCGAGCGCCCCGGTATTGACGAAGATGCGCCGCCCGTCGACCACGAAGGCGTTGAAGGATTTGTCGTTGATCAGCACGATCTTGATATTGGCCGCGCTCAGGCCTGCGGCCTTGAAGATCGGCTGCGTATAATCGCGCATCAATTGCTCGATTTCGGCGTCGCGGACCATCGGCAGCCCGCCGCGCGGCTGCGCCTGTGCAGGCAGAGGCGGAACCGCCATTGCCATGGCGAGAGCAGCCGCCGCCAGACGGAACACTGGCTTCGGTGCTTTGCTCCTGCTAGGCGGGGAAGAGATTGCGGCTGCGTGCATGACGCCCTGTTACTTCGGTGTGGCGCAAACTAGTGAGGCGGCCGGAGCCGGTCAAATCACGCCACGGTCATGGTCCGGGATGGCCGCAGGCAATCGCCCGAATGCGGCAGGAGCGGGGCATGCGGGTCGCGAATCGGGCAAGCAGGGTCGCAGATGCTTGAGCAGGCCAGACAAATCCTCGCACCATCGGCGCGAAGCAACGTGCCGCCATTCATGGTGATGGACGTGATCGCCGCGGCCACGCGCATGGAAGCGGCCGGGCATCATGTCATCCACATGGAAGTGGGGCAGCCTGCGGCGCCGGCACCGCGCACGGCCCTCGCTGCGGCAAAGCGCGCGCTCGACGGGCCCCTGCGTTACACCGAGGCGCTGGGGCTGCCGGAATTGCGTGCGCGAATCGCGCGGCATTACGGGGACACCGAGGGGCTGGATATCGATCCGGCCCGCGTCGTTGTCACCACCGGCTCGTCGGCCGGGTTTATCCTCGCCTTTCTGGCCATGTTCGAACCGGGCGACCGGGTGGGTATCGCCAATCCCGGCTATCCGCCTTACCGCCATATCCTGAAGGCGCTCGGCTGTGAGCCGGTGCTGATCGAGACCGGCGAATCTACACGATGGGCCGTCACCCCGGATACGGTGCTTGCGGAACATCGGCGCAAGCCGCTGGCCGGTCTCTTGGTCGCAAGTCCCGCCAATCCGACCGGTACGATGATGACCCGCGAGGCACTTGATGCACTGATCGCGGCATGTGCCGATGAAGGCATCCGCTTCATCTCCGACGAAATCTATCACGGGCTCGATTACGCTTTTCCCGCAGTGAGCGCGCTCGGCCTGACCGACGATGCGCTCGTCATCAATTCCTTCTCCAAGTATTTCTGCATGACCGGCTGGCGGATCGGGTGGATGGTGGCGCCGGACCCGCTGGTGCGTCCGATCGAACGGTTGCAGGGCAACCTCGCCATCAGCGTGCCCACGCTGTCGCAGATCGCAGCGCAGGCCGCATTCGACGGACGCGACGAAATGGACGGGGTGAAGCAAACATACGAGGACAATCGCCGGATCCTGATCGAAGGACTGCCCGCGGCCGGGATCGACCGTTTCCTGCCGGTGGACGGTGCCTTCTATCTCTATGCCGACGTGTCGCGCTTCACCGACGATTCACATGCCTTCGCACAGCGCATGCTGGAAGAGGCGCATGTCGCGGCCACGTCCGGCATCGATTTCGATCCGGTCGCGGGGCATCAATATCTGCGCTTCTGCTATGCGGGCGCGTCGGCCGACATGAGCGAGGCGGTGGCGCGCATCGGCCGCTGGCTGCACAGGGGATAATGAACGCGTCATGACCGCCACCCTGCATGACGGCTGGGCGCATATCGAGCCCTTCATCGAATCCTGGGGCGCGATGGCGCTCTTCGCGATGATCTATCTGGAATCGCTCGGTCTGCCGCTGCCGGGAGAAACCGGCGCGATCGCCGGTTCGCTGCTGGCGAGCAAGGGCGAATTGTCGATCGTCTCCGTCTATCTCGCGGTGCTGGTTGGCGCGATCCTTGGCGATTCCACCGGCTACCTGATCGGCCGCTTCGGCGGGCAGGCCGCCTTGCGCAAGTTCGGCCCCTATGTCGGTTTGACCGCTGAGAAACTCGCCAGTGTCGAGGCGCGTTTTCAGGCGGGTGGCATGTGGATCGTGTTCGCCGCGCGCTTCGTGCCGGTGCTGCGGCAGATCAACGGATTGCTGGCAGGCTCGCTCGCGTTGCCGTGGCACAAATTCCTGATCGCGCAATCGGCCGGCGCCGTGGTCTGGGCCTCGCTCTATTGCCTCGGACCGTATTTCTTCACCGAATTGTTTCAGCTGATCCGCTAGCCCGCCGCCTTCTCCGCCGGTCTGCCCCACTTCACTTTCGCGACTGCGCGCCTATATGCCCGCGACGCTGCGGGGCGTGCGGCCATGCGGTGACGGGCGGCGGGCGCGTCACGGCGACGTGAGACAATCATGCTGGATATCAGCACTCAGGCTTACTTCGATAACGATGGGCAGGCGAACGGCGTCGGCGACCATGCGGTCACCGATGCGGCTGCGGACGCGGCCCTGCTCGATGCCTATTCGCATGCGGTGACCGGCGTGGCCGACCGCGTCGGGCCTGCGGTGGTGCGCGTCGAGACGCGCCGCAAGGACGGCAAGGGCCGCGAGGCGGGCGGCGTCGGCTCGGGCGTGGTGATCGCGCCGGACGGTCTTGTGCTCACCAACAGCCATGTCATCGAAGGCGGACGCGACTTTCGGCTCACCGATTCCGAAGGCCGGGTAATGGAGGCGCGCCTGCTTGGCGAGGATCCCGACACCGATCTCGCGCTTCTGCGCGCGGATTCGGTGCGCAATCTTCCTGCCGCCACGCTCGGCAATTCCAAGGCCCTGCGGCGCGGTCAATTGGTGGTCGCCATCGGCAATCCACTCGGCTTTGAATCGACGGTGACAGCGGGCGTGATCTCGGCGCTCGGCCGTTCGCTGCGTGCGAAAAGCGGACGCCTGATCGAGGACGTGATTCAGACCGATGCGGCGCTCAATCCCGGCAATTCCGGCGGTCCGCTGGTCTCGTCGCGCGGCGAGGTGATCGGCATCAACACGGCGATCATCATGGGCGCGCAGGGCATCTGCTTTGCGGTGGCGAGCAACACCGCGCAACTGGTGCTGAGCGAACTCATTCTGCATGGCCGTGTGCGGCGCGGCTTCATCGGCATGGCCGGACAGACCGTGGCGGTGCCACGCCGTCATGCATTGGCGGCCGGCATCGACAATGGGGCAGGCGCGATGGTGACTTCGCTGGAGCGCGGCGCGCCGGCGGATGTAGCCGGGCTGATGACACTCGATGTGATCGTGCAGGTGGATGGCGAGAAGGACACCGGCGTCGACGATCTGATCCGGCTCCTGAATGCCGACAGGATCGGCCGCACGGTCAGTGTCGAAGTCTTGCGGCGCGGCATGCTGCGGAGCTTCGATGTGGTGCCGGGCGAACGCATGGCAGCGCGGCCGCAATCCGGCGATGCCGTGAAGTAGCATCAGGCGCGACTTGCCAGACGCGGCCCTCCTGTGCGACGAGGCATCCCTCGACACAAAAATCATGGGAGGAGACGCCTGTGCAGGGTCTGTTCAAAGCTGCCATCTGTCTTGCCGCGCTGGCAGGGTTTTCCTTATCCGCGACAGAGGCGGTCCGGGCGCAGGATTACCCGACCAAGCCGGTGCGCTTGCTGGTCGCCTTCGCGCCTGGCGGTCCGGCGGATTCCATTGCCCGCGTCATCGGCCAGAAGCTGAACGACCGCTGGAAGCAGAGCGTGGTGGTCGAGAATCGCGGCGGTGCCGGCGGCAATATCGCGGCGGCGCAAGCGGCCAAGGCGGATGCCGATGGCTACACGATCCTCGTCACGACATCGGCTTTTGCGGTGAACCAGACGCTGTCGAAAAATCCCGGCTTCACCTCCGACGATTTCCGCGCCGCGGTGGTGGTCGCGACCACGCCCAATCTCATCATCGGTGCGCCGACGCTGAAGGCGAATAACCTGAAGGACGCCATCGAGGCCTCGAAGACCGAGAAGATGACCTATGGCACCGCGGGCGCCGGCACCACGCCGCACCTCTCGGCGGAACGCATTTTCAAGCTCGAAGCAAAGGTCGATATCCCGCACGCGCCGTTTACCGGTGCCGGTCCCGCCACACAGGCCGTGATGGGTTCGCATATCCCGCTCGCCAGTGTGGCGATGTCGGCTGCGGTCGAGCATGTGAAAGGCGGACAGGTGAAGGGCCTTGCCGTCACCAGCAAGGACCGCGTCAAGGCGCTGCCCGACGTGCCGACCGCGCGCGAACTTGGCCTCGGCGATGCCGACGACACGACATGGGTGGTGTTCTTCGTGCCGGCCAAGACTCCGGATGCGGTGATCCAGACGATCAATGCCGATGTGAACGCGATCCTGAAAGAGCAGGGGACACAGGATCAGCTCGACAAGATCGGCTTCATGGCCGTTGGCGGGTCGCCGCAGGACGCGCAGGCCTATGTGAAGTCGGAGACCGATCGCTGGGGCGATA
>JAEVZN010000635.1 GCA_023392205.1 Pseudomonadota bacterium | reverse complement strand
ACCCTTGCCGAAAGTGAAGCTGCGCGCCCGCCGCTACACGCCGCTAACCGAGGCGTTTCGTACCCTGTTCAAGATCCACCGCAACCGCGCCGGTGTCGGTCTGGTGCTGATGGCAGCGCAGGCGTTTTTCTACAACGCGATCTTCTTCACCTATGCGCTGGTGCTGACCGATTTCTTCGGCATCGCCGCGCATCATGTCGGGCTCTACATTCTGCCCTTCGCGGCCGGGAATTTCCTCGGTCCGGTCCTCCTGGGGCGGCTGTTCGACACCATCGGCCGGCGGCAGATGATCTTCTTCACCTACGCCATGTCGGGCCTCCTGCTGGCGATCACCGGCTATCTCTTCATGCTGGGCATTCTCACCGCCTTCACCCAGACCATCTGCTGGATGATCATCTTCTTCTTCGCGTCGGCCGCCGCCAGTTCCGCCTATCTGACGGTCAGCGAAGTCTTCCCGCTGGAAATCCGCGCGCTGGCCATTGCGATTTTCTATGCCGTCGGCACCGGCATCGGCGGCATTGCCGGACCGTGGATCTTCAGTGTCCTGATCGACAGCGGCTCGCGCAGCGCGCTGTTCGGCGGTTATGCGTTCGCCGCCATCCTGATGCTGATCGCGGCCTTCACGGCGCTGCGTTACGGCGTGGCCGCCGAACGCAAGCCGCTGGAAGAGGTGGCGCGGCCGCTGGCCTTCACGGATTAGAGTTTTCACTTCACGCCTTTGCGACATCCGGCCACGAGGCTGGGCAAATTTCGTCATGTCCCATATGGTCGCGCGCCGGCCGAATGAGGGATCATGACAATGCGATCTGCCATGCTGTCTGGATGCTGCGCTGTGCTCGCCGTCCTTGCGCTGTGCGCCGCTCCCGACCGCGCATCTGCCCAGACTTTGGACAAGGTCACCTTCGGCACCAATTGGGTGGCGCAGGCCGAACATGGCGGTTTCTATCAGGCGCTGGCCGACGGCACCTATCGCAGGTTCGGGCTCGACGTGACCATCCGGCCGGGCGGGCCAAATGCCAACAATCGCATTTTGTTGCCGGTCGGCAAGATCGATTTCTACATGAGCGCCAACCTGCTGCAGGCCTTCGATGCGGTGGCGCAGAATGTCCCGACCGTGGCGGTTGCCGCGAGTTTCCAGAAGGACCCGCAGGTGTTTCTGGTGCATACCGATCAGGGGATCGAAAAATTCGAGGATCTGAAGACGCTGAATCTTCTCGTCTCCAAGGAGGGACTGGCCGGCTATTACCAATGGTTGAAGCGCGACTACGGCTTCACCGACAAACAGGTGCGGCCCTACACCTTCAACCCGCAGCCCTTCTTTGCCGACAAGCGCGTCGCCATGCAGGGCTATGTGACCTCCGAACCCTATGCGGTGGAAACGCAGGGCAAGTTCACGCCGAAGATCTTCCTGCTCGCCGATCAGGGCTTCAGTACCTATTCGACCCTGATCGAGACGCGCCGCGATCTGGTGGAAAAGAATCCCGATCTCGTGCAGCGCTTTGTCGATGCCTCCATCATCGGCTGGTACAATTATCTTTACGGAGACAATGCCGCCGCCAATGCGCTGATCAAGAAAGATAACCCGGAAATGACCGATGCGATGATCGCCTATTCCATCGACAAGATGAAGGAATACGGCATCGTCGATTCCGGCGATTCGCTGAAACTCGGGATCGGCGCCATGACGCATGAGCGCATCAAGGATTTCTTCGACAAGATGGTCCGCTCGGGCGTGCTGAAATCCGATCTCGATTACCGGCGCGCCTATACGCTGCAATTCGTGAACAAGGGCGTCGGGCGCGATCTGCGGCCGAAGCCCTGATCCCGCCTGCGGCGCAACGCATGTCAGGTCATCTCTCCGCGCCGACGGCGCTCGCCACATTCGACAGGGTCGGGCAGGTCTTCCCGAACGGCGTGCGCGCGCTCGATGGTCTGAGCTTCGATATCCGCAGCGGTGAATTCGTCTCGCTGCTCGGCCCGTCCGGCTGCGGCAAGTCCACGGCGCTGCGGATTCTCGCCGGCCTTGCCGCGCCGACCGAAGGCCGCGTGCAATGGCCAGGCGTTGACGGCAAGCCGAACAGGCCGGGCGATACCGGCTTCGTCTTTCAGGAACCGACGCTGATGCCTTGGGCGCGGGTGGGCGCGAACGTGTATCTGCCGCTGAAGCTTGCCGGCATGAGCCGCGAGGAGGCCGCGCCGCGCATCGCCGAAGCCTTGCAGCGCGTCGGACTTGCGGATTTCGAGCACGCCTTTCCGCGTGAATTGTCCGGCGGCATGAAGATGCGGGTGTCGATTGCGCGCGCGCTGGTGACGCGCCCACGCGTGCTGCTGATGGACGAGCCGTTCGCCGCACTTGATGAGATCACCCGCTTTCGGCTCAACAACGATCTGCTCGCGCTATGGGCGCAGATGCGGCAGACCGTGGTCTTCGTGACGCACTCGGTTTTCGAATCCGTTTATCTGTCCAGCCGCATTCTGGTGATGACACAGCGGCCCGGCCGCATCTTCGCCGATATCCCGATCCCCGCGCCCTATCCGCGCAGCGAATCGTTCCGCACCTCGGCCGACTATGCCGCGCTGTGCCGCAATGTCTCCGAGGCGCTGGTCGCCGCCATGGCGGAGGCCGCATGAGCGAGCGGCTCACGCGATTCGCGCTGCCGCTGTTGGCGCTCGCCGCCGGCATCGCGGCCTGGGATGCGGTGGTGCGCATCAATGACATCCAGCCCTATGTCCTGCCGTCGCCCGGTCTCGTCTTGCGCACGCTGGTCAGTGACTGGCCAGTTCTGTGGACCTCACTGCTCAGCACGCTGACCACCACATTGCAGGCGCTGCTGCTGGCCTTTATCGGCGGAACGGGGCTGGCGATCCTGTTCAACCGCTCGCGCCTCGTGGAGCATTCGCTCTATCCCTATGCGGTGATCCTGCAGGTCACGCCGGTGGTGGCGATCGCGCCCCTGCTGCTGATCTATCTGCCGCAACAGGCAGCGGTGCTCGCCTGTGCATGGATCGTGGCCTTCTTTCCGGTGCTGGCCAATACGACGCTGGGGCTGAATTCCGTCGACCGCAATCTGGCCGACCTGTTCCGCCTGTATGGCGCGACGCGCTGGCAGGTCCTGCGCGATCTCAAGCTGCCGGCGGCCTTGCCTTACATGCTGGGCGGACTGAAGATTGCAGGCGGGCTGTCACTGATCGGTGCGGTGGTGGCGGAAATCGCGGCAGGCTCGGCAGGCGCGGGGTCGGGCCTTGCCTACCGGATCGCCGAATCCGGCTATAGGCTCAATATCCCGCGCATGTTCGCAGCGCTGATCCTGCTGTCGCTTACGGGCATCGCCATCTTCGCGGCCCTGTCGCTGATCTCGCATCTGGTGCTGCGCCGCTGGCATGACAGCGCGGCGTCACACACCTGACATCTAGGTCAGGATCTGCACGGCGATCCCGAGCGCAGCCATCACCGCGATCACCTCGATCAGACTGCGATGCAGGCGGAAGGTCAGAAAGGCTGCGATCAAGGCGAGCGCCACGATCTTCAGATCGATGTCCAGCGGATCGAAACGATACCAGCGGAAGATGCCGGTGCGCTCCTCGCGCACATCGCCGAACAGGACATGCAGCGAGAACCAGACGGTCAGGTTGAGAATAACGCCGACAACGGCGGCGGTAATGGCCGCCAATGCGCCGCTCAGCCTGCGGTTCGAGCGCAGGCTCTCCACATAGGGCGCGCCGGCAAAGATGAACAGCATCGCCCCGGTGAATGTCACCCAGGTCGTCATGAATGCAGCGACAATGCCGCCCAGCACTGGCGTGAAGGGCGCAGGCTCCCGGAAGCCCGCGAGAAAGCCGACAAACTGCGTCACCAGAATCAGCGGTCCGGGCGTGGTTTCCGCAAGCCCAAGCCCGTCCACCATTTCCGGCGCCGTCATCCAGCCCTGAACGGCCACCGCCTGCTGCGCCATATAGGCGAGCAGCGCATAGGCGCCGCCGAAACTCACCACGGCCAGTGTGGAGAAGAACGTCCCGATGGTGACGAGAACATGATGCGGTCCGAGCGTCAGCATTGCCAGCAGGACCGGCGCCCACCACGCGGCCAGTCCGATGGCGACGGTTGCAAGCGCGTGCCGCAGATGACCATGCGCGCGCGCCGTCGGCGGTTCGGTGGCACCCAGTGCCAGCCATTGCGGTGCCTGGCGGGCGACCGCAAAGCCGATCAGGCCAGCGCCAATGACAATCACCGGGAACGGCAGGGCGAGAAAGAAAATCGCCACAAAGGCGGCCGCCGCCAGTCCGCGCAGAAGCCAGGTCTTCAGCGCCCGCCGCCCGATGCGGATCAGCGCCTCTGCCACGATCACCAGCACCGCGGCCTTGATGCCGAAGAGCGCACCGTCCACCAGCGGCAATCCCTGGCCCAGTGCATAGACAAGGCTCAGGGCCAGCATCACCATCGCGCCCGGCAACACGAACAATACGCCCGCGACGATGCCGCCGCGCACGCCATGCAAAGCCCAGCCGAGATAAGTGGCGAGCTGCTGTGCTTCCGGTCCCGGCAGCAGCATGCAGAAATTCAGCGCATGCAGGAAACGCGGTTCGTCGATCCACTTCTTCTCGTCGACCAGGATGCGATGCATCAGTGCGATCTGGCCGGCCGGCCCGCCGAAACTCAGGCAGCCGATCTTGAACCAGACACGCAGGGCTTCGCCGAAGGATGGATGAAGCGAGCCGGTGCGGCCGGAAGCGGACATGGTCTGCGAAACTGTGAGCGGATTGTGCGGCCCGGATGCCATGCGCCTCCTCCAAACAGGAAGGAGACGGTGCTTGGGCCTGTGGCCTTGGAACAGGGGCGACCGTCGCTGGCCCCTCACGATCACCATAATGGCCGTCCCGTGACATGGCAATGACGCCCAAGCGGACGCCCCATGCCGGACTTTGTCTCGTCACCCGCGCGGCACTTCTGTAGCGTGGTGCGATGCAAGCCGATCCGCGCCAGACCGCAGAGGAACAGATAGCGCAATTGCGAAGGCAGCGGCTTACGGGTATCGCCCTGATGTGCGGCGCGGTGGCCTGTTTCGCCTGCCTCGATGCCATCGCCAAATATCTCAACGGCTATATGGACACGATGCAGGTGGTATGGGCGCGCTATACCGGCGCGTTCCTGCTGACGCTTGTCATCTTCAACCCGGTATCGCGTCCGGGAATGATGCGCACGACGCGGCCGGTATTGCAGCTGGTGCGGTCGGGGCTGCTGCTGGGCTCGACGCTGACGAATTTCATCGCCTTCCGGTATCTGCAACTCGATCAGGCCTTGTCGATCCTGTTCTCGGCCCCCTTCCTGGTGGCGATTCTCGCGGGTCCGATGCTCGGCGAATGGATCGGCTGGCGGCGCTGGCTCGCCATCCTGGTCGGGTTCGCGGGCGTGCTGCTGGTCACGCGTCCGGGCACGGGGGGAATTCACTGGGCGGCGCTCTACTCGGTCGCCAGCGCCGTCTTTTATGCTTTCTATATCGTCACCACCCGGATCCTGTCGCGCAGCGACCGGACCGATACGACGCTGTTCTATTCCAACATGGTCGGCACCGTGGCGATGCTGCCGGTCCTGCCCTTCGTCTGGTCGATGCCAGACGATAATTTCGTGATCATGCTGATGGTGGTGTTCGGGGCCTTCGGCAGCTTCGGTCATTACCTTCTGATTGCCGCACATCGGCTGGCGCCGGCATCGACACTGGCGCCCTTCATGTACACGCAGCTCGTCTGGGCCATCTGCCTCGGCTACATGATTTTTGCCGACGTGCCCAATAGCTGGACGCTGGCCGGCGCCGGGGTCGTGGTCGCGTCCGGGCTCTATCTTCTGCAT
>JAEVZN010000634.1 GCA_023392205.1 Pseudomonadota bacterium | reverse complement strand
GCCTTGTCGTAGAGGCTGAACGCGCCGGTGCTGCCGTCCGGCTCCATCATCACCGAGAATTTCGTCTGGCCGTCATTGGCGGAAATTTCCACCAGCACCGCGGTCCCGCGAATGCCCATGGTGGCGACCGGGGTTTCCACCCGCATGTCGCCGTTCTTGGCCACCTGTCCGGCAACAAAGCTGAACGTGCCCTGCACCAGGTTGACCAGCGCCGAATTGTTGGCGCCGCCCGCGCTGTAGATGAATTCGTCCAGCACCATGCGGGCATTGGCGGACAGACTGAAGGTCGAGCCGTCCAGAAAGACGATGGCGACGGACGAGTTGCCCGAGGTCTGCACCACATCGCCCTTGTTGACGGTGTCGCCGACATTCAGCGTCACCGTCACGCCGTTGCGCACCACGGTGGCGCTGCCGCTCAGCGCATCGACGCGGCCGATGGCGGCCTGCGCGGTGCCCGGTTGCGCGCCGGCCTGCGCGGATTGTCCCGGCGCGAGGGGGCCGGCGAGTTTCTCCACGACATGGCCGGACAGGGTGGCGCCTTCCGGCGACATCAGCGCGGCGCGGTGGTCGGAGCGGAAATAGCCTTCGATGAAGAAGGATGCGCCATCCTCGCCTGTGATTTTCAGATCGTTCGAGCCGACCCGCTGATACGCGCCGGAGAACAGCAGATGCGCATCGGGAATCGTGATCGCTGTCGGCGCGGCCTCAGCGCTGGCGGACGGGAACGGCACAGCCCCGGAGCCGTAAAGCTCCGTGTCCAGCTCGTTCAAAGCCAGAACCCCGTCCAGCATCGACTTCCCCCCTTAAGGGCCGACGCCCAGAAGGACAAAATTAAGTTGTAAATCGAAATGTCTGCGCGAAATTCGCGTCCAGTCCCTGTTTTTACTATGCGGGTGGGGCCCGCCACCGTCAATTACCGGTTAACCCTGATCCCGGTTTGTTCGCAATATAGTTACCATCAGCGGTAAAATATGACCGGTTGAAGGCGCGGGCTTCCCGGCTCCCGCTGCATCAACCACACTTGGCTGATGGCGTTGCCTTTTCTGCCCCGGCCCGCAAGATGCGTCCCAAAGTGCGATGCGTTGAGAGAAGCGGGTGCAATGAAGGCGATTATTGTCGGTGGGGGTGTCGGCGGGCTGACCACAGCCCTGATGCTGAAGGCGCGGGGAATCGATTGCGAATTGTTCGAGCAAGCCGAGCAGATTCGCGAACTCGGGGTCGGGATCAATACTCTGCCGCATGCCATCAAGGAGCTCGCCCAGATCGGCCTGCTCGACCGGCTGGACCAGGTCGCGATCCGCACCTATGAGCTGATCTATTGCAACCGGTTCGGCCAGGAAATCTGGCGCGAGCCGCGCGGGACCGATGCCGGCTTCGACGTGCCGCAATTCTCCATCCATCGCGGCCGGCTGCAGGGCGTCATTTATGCCGCCGCCCGCGCACGGCTCGGCGAATCGCGTGTCCATACCGGGCATCGGCTGGGCGCATTCACCGAGGACGAGGGCGGCGTCACCGCCTATTTCTTCGACCGCAACGGATCGCACCGCCGCACCGTTCGCGGCGACGTGCTGATCGGCGCCGACGGCATTCATTCCTTCGTGCGCGAGAAGCTGTTTCCGAACGAGGAGCCGGCGCGTTTCACCGGCACGGTCTTGTGGCGCGGCGCGCTGGACTGGCCGAAATTCCTCACCGGCCGGTCCATGGTCATTGCCGGCGGCATGGCCGGCAAGCTCGTGCTCTACCCGATCGCGGAAGGCTCGCGTGAAGACCGCTGCCTGATGAACTGGGCGGTGATGGTGAAGGTCAGCGAAGGCGGCGGCACGCCGCGCAAGGAAGACTGGTCGCGCCCCGGCCGCTTCGAGGATCTGATGCCGCATGTGCAGCGTTTCGACATTCCCTATTGCGATGCGAAGGCATTGATCGAGGCGACACCGGAATTCTGGGAATATCCGCTCTGCGATCGCGATCCGCTGCCGCGCTGGTCGCATGGCCGCGTGACGTTGCTCGGCGATGCCGCGCATCCGATGTATCCGGTCGGCTCCAATGGCGCCTCGCAGGCGATCCTCGATGCGCGCTGCCTCGCCGACCGTCTGCAGGACTGCGATCATCCGCGCCATGCCCTGGCCGCTTATGAAGCGGAGCGGCGTCCGCCGACCACGCAGATCGTCATGATGAATCGCAAGGGCGGGCCGGAAGGCGTGATCGATGCGGTCGAAGAACGCGCGCCGGACGGCTTCTCGAATATCGAGGACGTCCTGTCCTACGAACACCGCAAGGCGATCGTGCGCGGCTATGCCTCGACCGCGGGCTTTGCGCGCGAGCAGGTCAACAAGCCGGTGGCGAAGGCGGCGTAACGCCATTCAGATTGCAGAAATGATACCTCGCGCGCGCCGGTACGCGCCGGGGGTCATGCCCATGATGCGGCGGAAGCGGCGGTTGAAGGTGGACAGGTCGCCGAACCCGGTCTCGAAGGCGATGTCGGCAACGGGCCTGCGCGTGCGCTGCAACAGCCCGGCCGCAGCGGACAACCTTTGCATCAGTACGAATTGATGCGGTGTCACGCCCGCGACCTGACGGAACGTGCGCAGGAAATGGTAGGGGCTCATCCCCGCGCCGGCGGCAAGCCCTGCCAGCGTGAACGTCTCGTGGCTTGCGCACTCGATACGCCGCAGCGCGTCGGTGACCCGCGTCCGGCTCATCCACGCCATCGCGCGGACCAGGAGATCGCAATTCGTCTTGCAGCAGCCGCGATCGCCTGTGCGTCGTGCCGTTCCTCGAACGGCCGATCACTGGGGCCGGCGCGGCAGACGATGTCGTGCGCGGTCCAGAAGCGCCCGGATGCCAGCATTCGCGAATGCATCGTCATGGCGCAACTATAGCAACTTTTCCCAAGCCCACGGCCGGAAGCCTGATCTAGAAGCGCTTCGCCATCAGGGAGAGGGAGCGGTCGCGATGCGCATCGGGAACGACGGATTTCTGCATCGGCTTCTTGCCGATGGGCCGGCCGCGGACCGTGCCGGAAAGATGGGCCTTTACGGCTGGCTGATTGGCGATTGGCGGATGGATTGCACGCTGTTCCTCGACGATGGCGCAACCCATCGTGGTACTGGCGACATCCATTTCCGCTGGGCGCTGGAGGGCCGCGCCATTCAGGATGTCTGGTTCCTGCCGGGCGTATTCTACGGCACGACCCTGCGCATCTATGACGTCGCCCTCGATGCCTGGCACATCATCTGGAGCGATCCGTTGCGGCCCTATTATGCGCGCCAGATCGGACGGGCGCAGGGCGCGGACATCGTGCAGGTCGGCACGGATGGCGATGGCGTGACTACGCGCTGGAGTTTCAGCGAGATCACGCCGGATTCGTTCCGCTGGCGCGGTGAACGCTCGCCGGACGGCGGTGAGACCTTTCAGCTTGTGGCGGACTTTGCGGCTTGTCGCACGCGGCCGCCCTCGGAGGCCGGTCCCGAGCACGCCGGCAGCGTGGCTGGCCAAGCAAAATGCCCGGGTTAAGGCCCGGGCATCGCGTGTAAAGTCGATCCTGCGATCTCTCGCAGTGCTGGCGCCGCTCACGCCTCCGGCGGCGGCGGCAGGAAAATCACCTCGTGCTTGGCGGAAAGCGCGACGACTTCGTCGGGCTTCTGCTCCTTCATGGAGTGAATGCCCCAGAACAGGTCATAGAGC
>JAEVZN010000631.1 GCA_023392205.1 Pseudomonadota bacterium | reverse complement strand
GGGTTCGCCCTGTGGCGGGCGATCATCTGGTGGCGCAAACGTCATCCGGATGGCGCGTTCCACCTGCGTGTCAGCGAGTGGCTCTCCGTCTGGCGCGACCGGCTGAAGGGCTGGCGCACGCTGGTGTTCGGCGCTTTCATCGCCGGTGCGGGGGCCGCGCTCGATCTCCTGAGCGCGTTGCAGCTCGTCGATATCGCGCCGCTGCTGCCGCCCGATCATGCACTGAAGATCATCGCCGCCATCGGTGTGGCCACCATCCTGCTGCGGCTTGTGACCACCGGTCGCGTCGGACAGAGGGACTGACATGCTGGCTCAGATCGCATGGAAACTGATCGGATGGCTCGGCGCACCGGCCTTCGACAATGTGCTCGGCCGCGTCGCCGACATGCTGCGTGCCAAGGCCTCGGACGATCTCGCGCGCCATCAGACGAATGTGCAGGCCGACACGCAGGTTGCGCTGGCGCAGATCACGGCGCAGATCGAGACGCGCAAATTGCAGGCGCAGGTGATGCAGGCCGATCGCGGCTGGTGGGTGACGGCCTGGGTGCGGCCGCTGATCGTGTATCCATGCGTGATCCATTTCGGCGCCATCGTGCTCGATTCCACCTTCCGCTTCGGCTGGGGCATCGCCAAATTGCCGCCGCCCTATGACGGTTACGAACAGGCGATCATCCTGTCGTTCTTCATCGCGCGGCCGTTCGAGAAAGTGGCGCGGGTGTTCGCGGCGGGGCGGGGTTGAGAGCATCGAACGCACTTGGCGACGACAGGACGGTCTCGTATGACCTGTCCGTCTCACGGAGCCTGCATCGATGAATGTCCGCGACGCCGTCGCCTCCCGCTATTCCTGCCGCGCCTTTCTGCCGACACCGATCCCCGAAAAGACTGTCCGCGAGATCGTCGAACTGGCCGCGCGTGCGCCATCGGCCGGCAACATGCAGCCGTGGCGGATCGATGTGATCGCAGGTGCGCGGGTGGAGGCGCTGAAGGCGCAACTCGCGCCGCGCATGAACGAATTGCCGAAGGCGGAGGGCACCGAATACACCATCTATCCGCCGGAGATGAATGCCACGTTCCGCAAGCGGCGCTTCGAGGTGGGCGAGCTTCTCTACAAATCCATCGGCGTGCCGCGCGAAGACAAGCCCGCGCGCTACCGGCAATTCGCGCGCAATTACGAATTCTTCGGCGCGCCGGTCGGCCTGTTCTTCTCGATGGATCGTGCGCTCGGCATCGCGCAATATTCCGACATGGGCGGCCTCATGCAGAATGTGATGCTGCTGGCGCGCGATCACGGGCTGCATACATGTGCGCAGCAGGCCTGGGCCTCATGGCCGAAAACCGTGTCGGATTTCCTTCAATTGCCGCCGCATATGATGCTGTTTTCGGGCATGGCCATGGGTTATGCGGATGAGGCGGCGGCAATTAATGCTTGGCGCGCCCTGCGGGTGCCGCTCGATGAATTCGCGACATTTTCCGGCTTTTGACCACTGGCGGGTTCCATCCGCCGTCCCGATATTCATGCGACGTTCACAGGCCGCTCATTAATCCTGTCCAATGTCTCACAGAGCCACGATTCTTTTCGCAGCCCTGCTGGCGCTGATTGTCGCCGCGCCCGCGCTCGATGCTGCGGAATTGCGGCCGTTTGCGCAGAACAAGGCCACGCAGGGCAAGCCGACGCCGCCGGTGCGCGCGAAAGCCGACCGGCCGCGGGCGGATGGCTGCCTGACCACGGCCCAGCGCCGCTCGGTCTCGGCCAGCGGCAAGGTGGTTCCACTGGCCAAGGCGATCCGCGCCGCCCGTGCCCGCCGTTCGGAAGTTGTGGATGCGCGGCTCTGCCGTGGGCCACAGGGCCTCGTCTATATGCTGACACTGCTCGCGCATGATGGCAAAGTCACCCGCGCGACCGTCGATGCCGCGAGCGGACAGCTCACGGGCGGCGGCTGATCCGGAGGGTGCCTGATTGCGTCTCCTCGTTATTGAGGACGATCCCGACCTCAACCGCCAGCTCGCGACCGCACTGACCGAAGCCGGTTACGTGGTGGATCGCGCGTTTGACGGCGAGGAGGGTCATTACCTCGGTGAATCCGAACCCTATGATGCGGTGATCCTGGATATAGGGTTGCCGAAGATGGACGGCCTCTCGGTGCTGGAGGCGTGGCGGCGATCGGGGCGGGCGATGCCCGTGCTGATGCTCACCGCGCGCGATCGCTGGAGCGACAAGGTGCAGGGCTTTGATGCCGGCGCCGACGATTACGTCCCCAAGCCCTTCCACATGGAAGAGGTGCTGGCCCGGCTGCGGGCGTTGCTGCGCCGCTCGGTCGGGCATGCCAAGAGCGAATTCAATTGCGGTCCGGTCCGCCTCGATACCCGCACCGGCCGGGTGGCCGTCTACGGCAATCCGGTGCGGCTGACCAGCCATGAATACCGGCTGCTGTCCTACCTGATGCATCACACCGGCCGGGTGGTCTCGCGCACGGAACTGGTCGAACATCTTTACGATCAGGACTTCGACCGCGATTCGAACACCATCGAAGTCTTTGTCGGCCGCATCCGCAAGAAGCTCGGTGTGGATGTCATCCAGACCGTGCGCGGGCTTGGCTATCTGCTGACGCCGCCCGATGCGCGCTGAGCGCTGTCCCGGATAGGCCGATCATGCGCGCCAATTCGCTCGCGCTGCGGCTGTTTCTCTGGGCGGCGGGCTGGACGCTCGCCATCATCCTCGTGACCGGCATCGTGCTGTCGTCGCTGTACCGCAACGCCGTCGAGCGCGCCTTTGACGGACGGCTGCAAGTCTATCTGCGCACGCTGGTGGCCGACCTCGCCAATCCCGACACCTCCGACGAGAATCTGCATCAGGCGGTCAGCGAGCCGTTGTTCGAATTGCCGCTGTCCGGCTGGTACTGGCAGGTCGCGCGGCTGGATTCGGGCAAGCCGGAAACCCGCGCCTCGCGCTCGCTCTGGGATGCCGGATTGCCGAGGCTGCCAGTGCCGGACCCGGTGGCCGCGGTCGGTGTGCGGTCCGGTTATGCGAGCGGTCCGGAGGAACAGAGGCTGCGGCTGGTCGAACGCAGCGTCGATCTCGGCGAGGAGGGCTCTTATCTCGTTTCTGTGGCCGGCGATGCCGCCGAGATCGAGGACGACATTCGCGGCTTCAACCGCACGCTGGCTTTCACATTCTGTGCGCTGGCGGCGGTGCTGCTTTTGACCACGGCGTTTCAGGTGCGGTTCGGCCTTCTTCCGCTGCGACGCATATCCGAACAATTGTCGCTGATACGATCCGGTCATGGCGAGCGCCTCGAAGGGCGCTTTCCCTTCGAGATCGCGCCGCTGGCGCGCGAGACCAATGCGCTGCTCGATGCCAATCGCGAGATCGTCGAGCGCGCGCGCACCCATGTCGGCAATCTGGCGCATGCACTGAAGACGCCGCTTTCCGTGCTGATCAACGAAGCCGCCATTCGCTCCGAGGATCCGCTGTCGCACAAGGTGACCGAACAGGCGGAGATCATGCGCGACCAGATTGCCCGCCACCTCGAGCGCGCCCGCATGGCCGCGCGGCTCACCGTCGTCGGCACCGTGACCGAGGTGGCCCCGGTGGTGCATGCGCTGGCGCGCATGATGGAAAAGGCCAATCGCGGCAAGGGC
>JAEVZN010000620.1 GCA_023392205.1 Pseudomonadota bacterium | reverse complement strand
AAATTCGGCGTACCGCTGCGGGCCGAGAAGATTTTCGGCGAGGATTATGCAATCACGCTCGCCGAATGGCGCGAACGCTTCCGTGCCGCATGGCCGCAAATCACCCCGCTCGGCTTCGACGAGCGATTCCGCCGTCTCTGGGAATATTACCTGGCCTATTGCGAGGCGGGGTTCCGCTCACGCAACATTGACGTCCGCCAGATGGTTTTCGCCCGGCCCTCCTGATCCGCAACATATTTGACCTGCGAGCACTCTGCCGGACAGTTGACCCTTCCCCGCGCATGGCTTGTCGGCGGGGCGCTTGGCCGTTAGGTTCGGCGCAACTTTCCGCCGGGTTCCAAGCGCATGAATGTCAAAGACGGCATCGTCGATGCCATCGGCAACACGCCTCTGATCAAGCTCAAGCAAGCCTCCGAGATCACCGGATGCACGATTCTCGGCAAGGCCGAGTTCATGAATCCCGGCCAGTCCGTCAAGGACCGGGCCGGACGGCAGATGATCCTCGGGGCGGAGGCGCGCGGCGAATTGCGCCCCGGCGGCCTCGTCGTCGAGAGCACGGCCGGCAATACCGGGATCGGACTTGCACTGGTGGCCAATGCGCGCGGCTACCGCACGCTCATCGTTATCCCGGACACGCAGAGCCAGGAAAAGAAGGACATGCTGCGGCTGTGCGGCGCCGAATTGATCGAAGTGCCGGCGTTGCCCTTTGCCAACCCGAACAATTACCAGCATGTGGGCCGCAGGCTCGCCGACGAATTGCGCAAGACCGAGAAGAACGGTGTGTTGTTCGCCGACCAGTGGAACAATCTCGACAATCGCAAGGCGCATTATCTGTCGACCGGTCCGGAGATCTGGCGCGATACCGGCGGCCGGATCGACGGTTTCATCTGCGCGGTCGGCACAGGCGGCACGCTGGCTGGCACCTCAACCTATCTTCGCGAACAGAAAAACGACATCGCGATCGGTGTCGCCGATCCGCGCGGTGCCGCGATGTATCATCTGTTCAAGGACGGCACGCCGAAAGTCACCGAGGGCGGCTCGATTGCCGAAGGCATCGGCCTTGCCCGTGTCACGCCGATCATCGAGGACATCAGGGTCGACCATTCCTACCTCATTCCCGACGAGGAAGCCGTCCCGCTGATTTTCGAAACGCTTGAGCATGAAGGCCTGTGCCTCGGCGGTTCGTCCGGCGTCAACATTGCCGGTGCGATTAGGCTCGCAAAGGACCTCGGCAAGGGCGCAACCATCGTCACGGTGCTTTGCGACTATGGCAACCGCTATCAGTCCAAGCTGTTCAATCCCGACTTCCTGCGCTCCAAGAATTTGCCGGTCCCGGATTTCCTGACCCGCAAGTCCGATATCAAGCCACCCTTCGAGAAAGTCTGACACACGATGTCCAAAGAAGAAGAAGACCAGCCGGCAAGCCGTTGGCTCGTCTCGACGCAATGGCTCGAGGATCACCTCGACGCGCCCGATATCGTTGTTGTCGACGGCTCGTATTATCTTCCGGCGATGAAGCGTGACGCGCGCGAAGAATACCTGACCGCACATATTCCGGGTGCGGTGTATTTCGACATCGATGCCGTGTCGGACCATGACAGCGGCCTGCCACATATGCTGCCCTCGCCGGAGGCCTTCTCTTCCGCCATGCGGCAACTCGGCATCGGCGACGGCCTGAGCATCGTCGTCTATGACGGCGCCGGGTTATTCTCGGCGCCGCGCGTGTGGTGGACATTCCGCACCTTCGGCATCCGTGACGTCTACATCCTCGACGGCGGCTTTCCGAAATGGAAGGCGGAGGGCCGCCCCCTCGATTTCGGCGAAGTGCGCCGCACACCCAGGCATTTCACGCCGCGCTTCAATCGCGGCGCGGTCGCCGATGTGGCCGACGTGCAGAAGGCGCTGGCCGATCCCGTGGTCCAGGTGGTGGATGCCCGCAGCGCCGGACGCTTCAACGGCACAGCGCCGGAGCCGCGGCCAGGTCTGAAATCCGGACACATGCCGGGCGCGCTCAATCTGCCCTATGATACCTTACTTGAAGACGGCAGGCTGATTGCGCCGGAGCGGATCAAGGCGCGGTTCGCCGAAGCCGGAATCGATCTCGAGCGGCCGGTGGTCACCTCCTGCGGGTCGGGCGTCACCGCCGCCGTATTGTGGTTTGCGCTCAATGCCGTCGGCAAGGAGCCGAAGGCGCTCTATGATGGGTCATGGACGGAATGGGCGTCACGGGGTGACCTCCCCATCGAAGGCGCGAGCTGAGCGCATGAGCGGCCAGCACCCTGATGTGACGGGATTCTATCATGAGGAAACCGGCAGCATCGCTTATCTGGTCGCCGACCCTGCCACGAACTACGCCGCAATCATCGATCCAGTGCTGGATTTCGACAGAAATTCCGGCAGGGTTTGGACAGAGGCGGCAGACGAAATCCTTGCTGCGGTGAGCAGCCGTGGGCTGACCGTTGACTGGGTGCTCGACACCCATCCGCATGCGGATCATTTCTCGGCGGTCGCCTATCTCAAGGGCAAGCTCGGTGCGCCCATGGCCATCGGCGAGAAGGTTGCCGATGTGCAGAAGCTCTGGGCGCAGATCTACAACCTGCCGCCCTATTCGCTGGACTGGTGGGATCGCATGTTCCGGCACGGCGACACCTTCAGGATCGGTTCGCTGGATGCGGAGGTGATCCATTCACCGGGTCATACGCTGGCGTCCGTCACCTATCGCGTTGGCGACGCCGCCTTCATCCATGACACGTTGTTCCAGCCGGATTCCGGTACGGCCCGCGCGGATTTTCCTGGCGGAAGTGCCGCAACGCTCTGGGACAGCATCCAGACCATTCTCGCCATGCCGGACGAGACACGGCTGTTCACAGGACACGATTACCGGCCCGACGGCCGGCCGGCGCAATGGCAATCTACGGTGGCAGAACAGAAGCGCAGCAACACGCATCTGACCAAGGCGCCCGGACGCGAGGCCTATATCGCCATGCGCGAAGCGCGCGACAAGACGCTGCCATTGCCCAAGCTGATGCTGGCGGCCTTGCAGGTCAATCTGCGCGGCGGCCGTGTTCCGGAACCGGAAGATAACGGCCGCAGCTACCTGAAAATCCCACTCGACGCGTTCTGAGCCAGACGCACCGAGCAAGCCAGTCAGCCTCAATGCAGGATCTGGCCGAGAAACAGCTTCGTGCGATCGTGGCGCGGATCGGCAAAGAATTGTTCGGGCGCGCTGACTTCCACAATCTGCCCCTCGTCCATGAAGACGATGCGATCGGCCACCTGTCGCGCGAACCCCATCTCGTGCGTCACCACCAGCATGGTCATTCCGCTATCCGCCAGCGCGACCATGGTGTCCAGCACTTCCTTGACCATTTCCGGATCGAGCGCGGAGGTGGGTTCGTCGAACAGCATGATCTTCGGATTCATGCACAGCGCCCGCGCGATGGCGACCCGCTGCTGCTGCCCCCCGGAAAGCTGGCCTGGATATTTGTCGGCCTGTTCGGGAATGCGCACCCGCTCCAGATATTCATGCGCGATCGCCTCGGCTTCCTTCAGCGGAAGACCGCGCACCCAGATCGGCGCCAGCGTGAGATTCTCCAGCACCGTGAGATGCGGGAAAAGGTTGAAATGCTGGAAGACCATGCCGACCTCTCGGCGCACCTCATCGATGCTCTTGAGGTCGTTCGACAACGTCACACCGTCGACGACCACCCGCCCCTGCTGAAAGTCCTCCAGCCGGTTGATGCAGCGGATCATGGTGGACTTGCCCGATCCAGACGGACCGCAGACCACGATGCGCTCGCCGCGCGCCACATTCAGATCGATGTCGCGCAGCACATGGAAATCGCCGAACCACTTGTTCAGGCCGGCAATCTCGATGGCCGGGCGCCCGTTCGTGTCCATTTTCCGTTCAAGCGGTTCCGTCATCGCTTCACCGTTTGCGCCCTGCCGCCAGCCGCTTTTCCACACTGCGCGCATATTGCGACATCATCCAGCAGCATACGAAATAGAAGATTGCGGCAAAGGCATAACCCGTCGTGCTGGTCACCGGCGTCGCCCATTTCGGGTCGATGCGGGCCGCCTCGATGGTGCGCAGAAAATCGAAGATGCCGACGATGAAGACCAGCGTCGTATCCTTGAACAGCGCGATATAGCTGTTGACGATATTCGGGATGGTGACGCGCAGGGCCTGCGGCAGAATAATCAGCCGCATCATCTGCCAATAGCCGAGGCCCAGCGCCTGCGCGCCCTCATACTGACCACGCGGGATGGATTGCAGACCCGCGCGAACCACTTCCGCCATATAGGCCGCCGCAAACAGCGCGACCCCGATCAGCGCCCGCAACAACTTGTCCGGCGACCAATTGTCAGGGACGAAGAGCGGCAGCATCACGCTTGCCATGAACAGAATGGTGATCAGCGGCACGCCGCGCACGAATTCGATGAAGATCACCGAGAACAGGCGCACCGCCGGCATGGTCGAGCGCCGCCCCAATGCCAGCATGATCCCGATCGGCAGCGAGAAGACGATGCCCACCGCCGAGACCACGACGGTCACCAGGATGCCGCCCCACATTTCCGTACCGACATAGGGCAGCCCCAGTGGCGGCAGGCCGATCAGCAGGAAGAACGAGGCCAGCGGCATCACGAGGAAGAAGTAGACGATGCCCGCGCGCTTGTAGGGAATGCTGAACGCCAGCAGCCACACAATTCCAACCGCCAGCAGGGCGAAAAAGACATCGACGCGCCAGCGCTGATCGATCGGATAGAACCCATAGATGAAGAAGTTGATCCGCTCGGCGACAAAGGCCCAGCATGCGCCGACCCGCGGCCGTTCCGGCGTGGCGATACATGCAGTGCGGTCGTTACCTGTCCAGGTGGCATCGAAGATGAGGAAGTTGAGCAAGGATGGAACAATCCACCACAACACCCACAACGAGGCGAGAGTCAGCGCGATATTGAGCGGACCCGAAAAAAAGCGGTCGCGCAGCACGCGAACGACACCGCGTTCGCTCAGCGGCGGCGGCTGCTGTGCAACGAAGCTCTCACGCACATAGGATGGCGCAGCGCCCGGCATCTCAGCGCTCCACCAGCGCAATGCGCCGGTTATAGAGGTTCATGACACCGGACGTGACCAGGCTGATGGTCAGATAGACCGCCATGGTGATCGCCACGACCTCCACGGCCTGACCGGTCTGGTTCAGCACCGTGCCGGTGAAGACCTGCACAAGATCGGGATAGCCGATGGCTACCGCCAGCGACGAATTCTTGGTCAGGTTCAGATATTGATTGGTCAGCGGCGGCACGATGATCCGCATGGCCTGCGGAATGACGATCAGACGCAAGGTCGGACCGGGCCGCAGCCCGAGCGAATAAGCAGCTTCCGTCTGGCCATGCGAGACGGCCTGGATGCCTGCCCGCACCGCCTCGGCGATGAAGGCCGCCGTATAGATCGACAATCCGAACAGGAGAGCGGCGAATTCGGGGAGGATTTCCAGCCCGCCGCCGATATTGAAGCGGCCCATTTCCGGGTAATCGAAAGTGACCGGAAAGCCTGTCAGCACCAGCGCCAGAGCCGGCAGCCCGGCGACCAGCAGAATCATCACCGGAACGACACGCATCTGCCGGCCGGTCGCCATCTGGTGGCGGCGCGCGAGAATCCGGTAGGCAATCGCAGCCACGATCCCGATGACAAGCGCCACCAGAACAAGTTCGAAGCCTGTGCCGAAGATCGGCCTGGGCAGAAACAGACCGCGATTGTTGAGCAGCCCGCCGCCCGGAATTTGCACACTTTCGCGCAGGCCGGGCAAAGCCTTGAGCACGGCATTATACCAGAACAGCAATTGCAGCAGCAGCGGCAGGTTGCGGATGATCTCGACGTAGCCTGCGGCAAGCTTGGCGACCAGCGGATTGCGGGACAATTGCAGCACGCCGATCGCAAAGCCGATCACGGTCGCCAGCACGATGCCAAGCGCAGCGACCAGCAGGGTATTCAGAAGACCGACCCAGAACGCGCGGCCATAGGTCGATTGCGTCGTGTAGGGAATGAGCGTCTGGCTGATGTCGAAACCGGCGGTCGAATCCCAGAACCCGAAGCCGGATGCGATACGCGCCCGCGCCAGATTTTCGGCCGCGTTACTGATCGCGCTATAGCCGAGCCAGGCGATGGCGACACACAACAGCGCCTGAAAGGCGATACTGCGCAGTCGTGGATCGTAGAGCGGCGAAACCTTCGGCGGCGCCGAAGGGCGCGCGCCGTTCATGCCGGCCTCCCGCTCTGCGACCCGAGGACGACCGCCGGGATATGGACGGTGGCCCCCCGCAGCACCATCGCGCGACGCTTAAACCGTCACCGGACGGGCGGTGCGTATTGCAATCCGCCTTTCGTCCACAGGGCGTTAAGGCCCCGCGAAATCTTCAGCGGCGAGCCCTGGCCAAGATTCTTTTCGAAAATCTCGCCGTAATTGCCTACATGTTTGATGACCTGCACCGCAAAGTCATTGCTGAGACCGAAGGCTTCACCATGCTTGCCTTCGACGCCGAGCAGGCGGCGGATCTCAGGATTGTCTGATCCCAACTGCGAATCGACGTTGGCCTTGCTGACGCCAAGCTCCTCGGCATTCAGCAGCACGAAATGCACCCACTTCACGATGTCGTACCATTGATCGTCGCCGTGACGGACCGACGGTCCGAGCGGCTCCTTGGAGA
>JAEVZN010000619.1 GCA_023392205.1 Pseudomonadota bacterium | reverse complement strand
GCCGCCGCCGACCGAGTTGCGCGACGAATACAATACGAACCGCTCGACCGGGATCGGGCCTGAGCGGAAATGCCCGCGCTCGGTGAGAAATTCCGCGACCTGGCGGCTGGATGTATCGCGCAGCCGCGCCAGCGTCACATGCGGCGTGAATTTGCGGCCCTCCGGTTCGAGACCGACGCGTTGCATCAGCCGTTCGATTTCCGCCTGCAGGTAGGTGAGCGCGCGCGACGGCGCGACATTGGCAAACACCGAACGCGGCTTGCGCCCGCCGAATGAAGCAAGGCCCTCGAGCCGCAATTCGAACGGCGCGCGGTTCACGCTGTCCAGCATCAGGGCAACGTCGTTTGCCACCCTGATGTTGACATCGCCGATGAAGCGGAGCGTGAGGTGATAATTCTCGGGATCGATCCAGCGCGCGCCAGGCAACCCTCCGCGCAGGAAGGACAGCGTCTGGGCGACATCGGCGGGAATCTCGATCGCGGTGAAAAGGCGCGGCATCGAGAACCTCCCAATCTCACGTCATGCGACGTGACGTTTGCGTGACAACACGCGGCACTGAACGCATCAGCGTACCGCAATAGATGAGGGGATTCGCACGCGACCTGCAAGGGGTGCAGCGCGCGTCACCCGTTCCTTTTTGCGCTGGCCTTCGCGATCAATTCCTCGACCTTCGGCAAAATTCCCTGAACGATGACATCGACGCCTGCGGCATTCGGGTGCAAGCCGTCGCGCAGCGCCAATTTTGGATTGGCCGCGATGCCGTCAAGAAAGAAAGGATAAAAAATGACGTCGTGTTTCTTTGCGAGTTCGTCATAAATCGTTTCGAACCGTCGCACATAATCCGCGCCGAGATTCGGCGCTGCGCGCATGCCGGCCAGCAACACGGGGATGTTGCGTGACTTCAGGTTTTGCAGGATCTCGTCCAGCGCCTTGCGGGTGATGTCCGGGTCGACGCCGCGCAGCATGTCGTTGGCGCCGAGTTCGACGATCACCGCATCGGTGCCGTCCGGAATCGACCAGTCGAGCCGTGCCAGCCCGGCCGAGGCCGTGTCGCCGGACACGCCGGCATTTTCCACCTCCGCGGCGATCCCCTTGGCCTGCAGGGCGCGCTGCAGCCGGGCGGGGAAAGTCTCGCCCGCCGGCAGCTCGTAGCCTGCCACCAGCGAATCGCCGAACGCCACGATCCGGATGGGTTCGGCACGGGCGTCCGCGACAGCGCCTGTCAGGGTCAGGAAAGGCACCAAAAGCACACACAGCCAAAGCCGCAGGCTCCAGCGCCGCAGCCTATGGATTGCCCGCCCGCGATCCCCATATGAACCCGGCCGGAACCGACCCATTCCCGCCACAAGTCGCAGCGACATATCATTTTCCATGCAAAAAACCTTGTCCGCCTCCGCTCCCGCCATTGCCCTGTCGGGAGTCAATCTCTCTCTCGGCCAGGGAGCCGCGCGGGTGCATATCCTCAAGGACATCACGCTTGATATAGGCAAGGGCGAGGCGGTTGGCATGGTCGGGCCATCCGGGTCCGGCAAGACGACCCTTTTGATGGTGCTGGCCGGGCTGGAGCGGGTCGATAGCGGATCGCTCGTGGTCGCGGGTCAGGACCTGACCGCCCTCGACGAGGATGCGCTGGCGCGGTTTCGTGGCCGCAATGTCGGGATCGTCTTCCAGTCCTTCCACCTCATCCCCACCATGACGGCGCTGGAAAATGTCGCGGTTCCGCTCGAACTTGCGGGCGATCCGGATGCGCATGACCGCGCCGCAGCCGAACTCGCGGCCGTGGGTCTGAGCGAGCGGCTGTCGCATTATCCGGCGCAATTGTCGGGCGGCGAGCAGCAGCGCGTCGCGTTGGCCCGCGCATTGGCGCCCAACCCCTCGATCCTTGTCGCCGACGAGCCGACCGGCAATCTCGACGACAAGACCGGCCAGCAGGTGATCGAACTCCTGTTTCGCGGCCATGTCGATCGCGGCATGACCTTGATTCTGGTGACGCATGACAATTCGCTGGCGCGGCGTTGCGCGCGCACGGTGCGCATGCGCTCCGGCCGGATCGAGGAAGAAAGCCTGCGCGAAGCGGAGCGCGTCTGATGCTCGCGCCTGCCGATTCGGCCGCATCGCGCCCGCGCGCATCGGCCTGGCCGCTGCCGCTGCGTTACGCGCTGCGCGAATTGCGCGGCGGATTGCGCGGCTTCTATGTCCTCATTCTCTGCATCGCACTCGGTGTGATGGCGATTGCCGGGATCGGCTCGCTGTCCGGCAGCCTCGCCGACGGGCTCGCGCGCGAAGGCCGCACCATTCTCGGCGGCGATCTGTCCTTTTCGCTGATCCACCGCGAAGCCGAAAAGGACGAGCGCGCCTTTGTCGACGGGCTGGGCCGCGTATCGACCGCCGCCACCATGCGGGCCATGGCGCGTACGGGGGATGCGCGTCAGGCACTGGTCGAGGTGAAAGCAATCGATGACGTCTATCCACTTTATGGCGAGGCGCTGCTGGAGCCGGACATGCCGCTGCACGAGGCCCTGGCCGCGCGCGACGGCGTGTTCGGCGTCGTGGCGGATATTGCGCTGCTGACGCGGCTCGATCTCAAGATCGGCGACACCATCACGATCGGCGAGGCGCCGCTGGTCATCCGCGCCGTCCTGCGCAGCGAGCCGGATAAACTCGCCGACGGCATCGGCTTCGGTCCGCGGCTGATGATGAATATCGACGCGCTGAAATCGACGGGTCTCATCCAGCCGGGCAGCCTCGTGCGCTGGCTCTATCGCGTTCAATTGCCCGCCAATGACGTGACCGACAATGCAGTGCGCGCGGCCATTGCCGATGCCGAGGCGCGATTTCCGGATGCCGGATGGCAAATCCGCTCGCGCGACAATGCCTCGCCGCAACTCGAACGCAATATTGAGCGTTTCACGCAATTCCTGACACTGGTCGGCCTCACCGCGCTTCTGGTCGGCGGTGTGGGCGTCGCCAATGCCGTCCGCAGCCATCTGGAGCGCCGGCGCGACACCATCGCCACCATGAAATCGCTCGGCGCCACCGGCGGCCGTGTCTTCGCGATCTATCTCGTGCAGATCATGGCCATTGCCGGGATCGGCACGCTCATCGGACTGGCGGCGGGGGCCGCGATCCCCTTCGTGATCGCCTGGGCCTTCGGCAGCGTCCTGCCGCTGCCGATCGAGGCGGCCCTGCAACCCGGTCAGCTTGCCCTTGCGGCTCTTTTCGGACTGATGACGGCGCTGGCCTTCGCGCTCTGGCCGCTCGGGCGGGCGCATGACATTCCGGTCTCGGCGCTGTTCCGTGATGCCGTGTCGGGCGGACGCGGCCTGCCGCGGCGCTCATATCTGCTGCTGGCTTTGTCGGTGACGCTCCTGCTTTGCGCGCTGGCGGTGTTGTTGTCTTACGACAAGCGCATCGCGATGATGTTCGTCGTGTCTGCCGCGGCTACGTTCCTGATGCTGCGTGTGGTGGCGTCGGGCATCATGTGGATTGCCGCAAGACTGCCGCGCTCTCGCATCACGGCGCTGCGGCTTGCGGTCGCCAATATCCACCGGCCTGGCGCGTTGACGCCGTCGGTGGTGCTGTCGCTTGGCCTCGGCCTCCCGGTGCTGGTGATGGTGGTGCAGATCGACGGCAAACTGCGCCGT
>JAEVZN010000614.1 GCA_023392205.1 Pseudomonadota bacterium | reverse complement strand
GGCCGGTTTTCTTCTGGCGCCGTGATTGAGGCCATGTCTGTTCATTTCAAGCGGCCGGGGGGCCGGATATGACGCTCGCATGGAGCCGCTCGTCCGTCATCCGGGCCGTGACGACAGCCGTGGCCGTCGCCATGGCGATCTATCACGTCAACGCGATCGTGTACGGTGCGCCGGAGGCCATCCTGTTTCGCGGAACGCATCTGCTGTTCGCGCTGATCCTGACGTTTCTGATTTTCCGCATCAACGGCACGCAGAGCTTCGCCCCGACCGGGTTCGACTTTGCCCTGCTTGCGCTGGGCGCGGCGCCCATCGTCTATCTGTTTGTCAATTACGAATACATCATCACCCGCATTTTCTATATCGACGATCTGTTCCCGGCGGACATCGCGCTCGGCGTGCTGCTCACGTTGATCGTGCTCGAGGCGACGCGCCGTGTCATCGGCTGGGCGCTGCCGGTGACCGCCGTGATCTTCCTCATCTACGGCCTGTTCATCGCCAATCTCGAATGGGTGCGCCTGCTCGACCAATTGTACATGACCACGGAAGGAATCTTCGGAATCCCTCTGTCGGTCTCTGCATCTTATGTGCTGATTTTCGTGATGTTCGGCAGCTTCATGGAGCGCACCGGGACCGGTCAACTCTTCATGGATTTTGCGATGGCGCTCACCGGACATACGGCGGGCGGACCGGGCAAGGTCGCCGTGGTGTCGTCGAGCTTTTTCGGGACGATCTCGGGCAGCGCCGTCGCCAATGTGATGGTCGACGGTCCGATTGCCATCCCGCTGATGAAGAGGTCGGGATTTCCCCCGCATTTCGCCGCCGGTGTCGAGGCAACCGCGTCGACCGGCGGGCAGATCATGCCGCCGATCATGGGGGCCGCGGCCTTCGTCATGGCAGAGTTTCTCGCTGTGGGATATGCGCAGGTGATCATCTGGGCGCTGATCCCGGCCGTGCTTTATTACGTCGCATGCTTTGCGGCGGTGCATTTCGAGGCCAAGCGGCGCGGGCTGGTGGGACTGCCGCGCGCGCAGCTGCCGCAATTCGGAACCGTGATCGCCGAACGCGGGCACCTGTTCATCCCGATCATCGTGATCCTGGTCGTCATGTATTCCGGCTACAGCGCGCCGATGGCCGCACTCTGCGCCACGGCGGCATGCTTTCCGGTCGCCGCGCTTCGCAAATCGACACGCGAAGTCGTGACGCTGCGCAATATTCTCGATGCGGTCGTGGAGGGTGCGCGCAACGCCATTCCCGTCGCGCTGGCCTGCGCCTGCGCCGGCATCGTGATCGGTGTCGTGACGTTGTCCGGTCTCGGGATCGTGTTCACGCAGCTGGTGGTGCGCGTCGCCGCCGATGCGCTGCTGATCGCGCTGATCCTGACCATGCTGGCCGGGATCGTGCTCGGCATGGGGATGCCGACGACCCCGGCCTATATCATCATGACGGCGTTGCTGGTGCCGGCGATCATCAAGCTCGGTGTCATCCCGCCGGCGGCGCATCTGTTCGCGCTTTATTTCGCGGTGCTGTCGGCGATCACGCCGCCAGTGGCGCTTGCCGTCTTCGCCGCCGCGGGCATCGCCAAGTCCGATCTGTGGGCCAGCGGCTGGGCGGCGGTGAAGATCGGGGCTGCGGGATTCATCGTGCCCTTCATGTTCGTCTTCGAGCCGGCTTTGTTGATGATCGGGACCTGGCCCGCCATCATCCATGCCGTCTTCACCGCAAGCGCGGGAGTTCTTTTATTCGCGGCCGGCCTGCACGGCTATCTGTTGACCAGCGCCAGTATGTGGCAACGCGCCTTCCTGGTTGGCGGCGGATTGCTGATGATCAATCCCGGACTCTTCACCGATCTCGCTGGCGGAGCGCTGGCCTTTGCCGTCATTGCCACGCAATATGCCGCGCGCAAATCCGCGATCGCGAGGCCATCACCCTGACATGACAGAGCGCAAGCGGCCGGAGACATTACGAAGCCATCGCTGGCTTGGACTGAACGATCTGCGATCCTTCGGCCATCGCTCGCGGCTGCGGCAATCCGGCTACGACAAGCCGGACTGGGACGGCAAGCCCGTCATCGGCATTATCAATACGTGGAGCGATCTGAATTCCTGCCATGCGCATCTGCGGGCACGCGTGGAGGACGTCAAGCGCGGCGTCCTGCAGGCCGGCGGTTTCCCGGTCGAACTGCCTGCCATGTCGCTGTCGGAGCCGTTCGTGAAGCCGACCACGATGCTCTACCGCAATTTCCTTGCAATGGAGACCGAGGAGCTTCTGCGCTCGCATCCGATCGACGGTGCGGTGATGCTCGGCGGCTGCGACACGACTACACCGGCTCTGATCATGGGCGCCATCTCCATGGGCATCCCTGCCATCTATGTGCCGGCCGGTCCGATGCTGCGCGGCAATTGGCGCGGGCTCACGCTTGGGTCGGGCTCGGATGTCTGGAAATACTGGGACGAGAAGCGGGCGGGGCGCATTTCGGACGACGACTGGAACGAGATGGAGGGCGGCATCGCGCGCTCCTTCGGCACCTGCATGGTCATGGGCACGGCAGCCACGATGATGTCGATTGCCGAGGCGCTGGGGCTGACACTGCCAGGCGCATCGTCTATTCCCGCCGCCGATGCCGGCCATCCGCGCATGTGTGCGGCGTCGGGCCGGCGCATCGTCGACATGGTGTGGGAAGATCTGACGCCGGCCCGCATTCTGAACGCGGCGGCTTTCGACAATGCCATCCGGGTGCATATGGCGCTCGGCGGTTCCACCAACGCCATCGTGCATGTCATCGCCATGGCGCGCCGGGCCGGAATTCCGCTCGGCATGGAGAGGTTCGACGAGATCTCGCGCGAAGTGCCGGTGATCGCCAACATCACCCCGTCCGGCCGCTTCCTGATGGAAGACTTTTTCTACGCCGGCGGATTGCGCGCGCTGATGGCGCAAATGCGCGAATTGCTCGATCTCGATTGCATCACGGTGTCGGGCCGCAGCATCGGCGACAACATCGCCGGCGCACAGGTGTGGCTGCCGGAGGTGATCCATCCGCTGTCCGATCCGATCTATGCCGGCGGCGCAACGGCCGTGCTCAAGGGCAATCTGGCGCCGCGCGGCTGCGTGATGAAGCCCTCGGCGGCGGAGCAGCGGCTCTGCCAGCATCGCGGCCGGGTGCTCGCCTTCGAGGATTACAACCATATGGCGCGCGAGGTGGAGCGCGACGACCTCGATGTGACACCGGACGATATCCTGGTGCTCAAGCGTGCCGGTCCCAAGGGTGGCCCCGGCATGCCGGAATGGGGCATGCTGCCGATCCCGAAAAAGCTGGTAAAGGCCGGGGTGCGGGACATGCTGCGGATTTCGGACGCGCGCATGAGCGGCACGAGCTACGGTGCCTGCATTTTGCATGTGGCGCCGGAAAGCTTTGTCGGCGGCCCGCTGGCCTTCGTTCAGACCGGCGACGAGATCGAAGTGGATGTCGCGGCGCGCCGCATTCATCTGCATGTCAGCGACGACGAGATAGGGCGCAGGCGCGCAGCCTGGACCCCGCCGCAGCCGCATTACGAACGCGGATATGGCGCCATGTTCGCGCAGCACATCTCACAGGCGGATGAGGGCTGCGATTTCGATTTCCTGCAGGCCGGGCCGCCGATCCCCGAACCGGAGATTCACTGATATTCCCATGACGTCGCGTCTTGCATTGACGCGTTGTCTTGAGGCAGACCGGTATGCACTTCGCCCGGAAACGCTCTATCCCACCGAGATCTGGCCGCCGCCATGCGCTGCCGCCAAAGCGGGAACGGAACGCTCCGGCAAAGCCTCAGCATACCATGACATTGCCAGATGCGCGGGGACGTTGGCATTCTCCTCGGCCTGCAACCGCATCCGGTAGAATTCCACGGCGCGCCGCGCGGTCACGATCTGCAGGCGCTCGAAATCGGCGAGCGCCTTTTCCAGATCCATGGGCGAGAGACCGCGATCGGCCGACCGCATCAGAAGGATCGCGCGCATGGTGGCGCGGCAGCATTCCGCGGCCTTGCCGAGGATCATCGCCAAATCCGGCGCGGCATCGATCAGTGCGCGCTCGACGAGTTCGATGGGATAATCGCCGCGTTGCGCCAGCGCCAGCGCAGTCCGTTCGAAATCATGCGCGGCCGCAAACGAATGCAGGTCCGCCTCCCGGAACTGACCACTGCGGCACAGGCGCTTGATGCGGGTCTTCGCACGCGCATGGTTTGCCGAGGTTTCCCGCACTTCCTCGCTGATGGTATTCGACACATTCGACACAGCAGCCCTGACGGGCTCCGCAAGGTCCGGATTGTCGGCGATGAGCCGCGCACGCGCTTGCGCGGACGCGCATTCCAGAAGCTTGAGGAAGTGATGACGCGGAATGTCCTTGCGTCCTCCCAGATAGCGCGCCAGACCATCATCCCTGGCCGCACGTTCCACCAGCCGCCCGTATCCGTAATCCGAAAAGCAGGCGCCCTGGTTGCGCACGACCAGATGGACAACGCGCGCGTTGCCGCGCTCGACCAGCACATCGGTGACAGGCTCGGTCAGCACCTTCCGCCGGGACATGGCTTCGAGATGGTTCTGACCCATGGTGCGGGCATTTTCCACCAGGTCCTGCTCGGTCAAGCCTTCGGAATTGGTCAGGACCGGCGCGGCGACCGAGATATCCTGATCGAAAGCAAGGCGGCGGATGACTTTCGGCGGCGCGCCGGCCGCCGACGCCAATTGCCTGGACAATTGCGCGCGCGCATTGACTTCGATCGTATCGACAAGAGCCATGAATGAAGCGTCGAGCAATGCCAGGTTTTCCTCGCAATGCTGACCTGAACCCACAAGAAACAGATCGGTAATCCGCGTCAGGGCCTCCAGCCGCTCAGACGGTGTGCCGGCTGCAATCGCATCTTCGAGGTCCAGAATGAGGGATGCTTTTTCTGACATGGATGTTACCGCAATGAGTGAGTACCGGAAAACTGTACCAACGATGCCTGAAATTAATTTTCGCCGTTTCGGTCGCTTCTTATTAAAAATTGAAGTAGATGCAGCCGGACCTTCGACCGGACATCATTCCGTATGACAGACGATATCCCGTTCGACCGATCTTTCGATCTGGTGCCAGGTCAGCCGAAGGACGTGGCCCCCGGCATCCGGGCGCTCTGCGCCGGCAATGCCAGCCCTTTCACGTTTCATGGCACCGTCAGTTACATTGTCGGGCAGGGCCAGGTTGCGATCATTGATCCCGGCCCCGATGACGAGCGCCATGTCTCAGCATTGCTGGCCGCAACCGCCGGAGAAAGCGTCACCCATATCGTTCTCACGCATACGCACCGCGATCATTCGCCTGCCGCGGCGGCGCTGAAGGCTGCCACCGGCGCGCCGACATACGCCGAAGGCCCGCACCGGGTCTCGCGGCCCCTGCATATCGGAGAAATCAATCCTCTCGATGCCGCAGGCGATACCGATTTCGTGCCGGATCATGCTTTGCCTGACGGCGTCCTGATCGAAGGTGCAGGCTGGACGCTGGAGGCCATCGCCACCCCCGGTCATTGCGCAAATCACATGGCTTATGCGTTTCGCGAAACCGGCGCGCTGTTTTCCGGCGATCATGTGATGGGATGGTCGACATCCATCGTGGCGCCTCCGGACGGCGCGATGAGCGATTACATGGCGTCTCTGCACAAGCTCGCCGCGCGCAGCGAAACACTTTACTGCCCCGGACATGGCAATGTCATGCGTGACGCGCCGCGCTTCGTGCAGAGCTATATTCGCCATCGCATCGGACGCGAAGAATCGATCCTGCACCGGCTGGCCAAGGGTCCGGCCGACATTCCGACGATGGTGCGGGCGATCTATATCGGCCTCGACCCGCGATTGTTCGGAGCGGCCGGCCTGTCGGTCCTCGCGCATCTGGAAGACCTTGTGACGCGCGGGCGTGTCGAGACCGAAGGGCCTCCGTCGATCGACGGGACCTATCGTTTGGCCGGCGTCTGAGCCTGCAGGTTTTTGGCCTTGGGCGCCGGCGCCTTTTTCGGAGCCGGGCGGCGTTGCAATTCGCGTTCGAGCGCGACATCGATGGTCTGCTCCAGCGTCTCCAGATATTCCTGAATCCGTGCGGCATTGCTGCCGAGGTCGTGCTGGCCGTAGCGGGACGAGGAGCGCATATCCACCCGCGCTTCTTCATCGGTCCCGCGGATGCGGATCACGATATCGTCGCGAAAGCCCATCACCGGGGTTCGCGCCACGGCTTCGATGCGTCCGTCGCGTCGTCCCGGCTGCGGCTCGCGCGCGTCCATGACCAGCCAGCGGCGTTTGTTCACTAGCGCCAATGCCTGATCGTAGGCGATCTTCGGTGACGCGCTGATTTCGAGAGGGGAGACATCCGGGTAGGCGTCCTGCTGCTGTTGGGCGGCGTAGAGGCCCGCATATTGAACCGGATTGGTGGTGCGCGATCGCAGCCGCCGGATGGCATCGAAGGATGGCGGATCGATCACATCGGTCGTGATGTCGGCAATGGCGGGAAGCTGGTAGGCCCTGACCCCGAGATAGACCGGATAGGCGAGCAGCGCGCCGCCGATGAACAGCGCGAGGACGGCGTAGCTCGTCCCACGCAGCCCCTGCCGCCAGATGGTGATGAACGAACCGAGCGCCAGCAGGATGGCCAGCGCCGCGACCGTGAGCGCCGCACCGAATGTCATCAATCCGGGCACGACCTCGACCACGCCGGAACGCAGAAGCACAATCGAGATCACGATGGCCGCCACCGCGAACAGGGCAAACCGCCGCGACCATATAGCCAGCCTGGAATAGGGATCGTCGGGTAGGCGGCGGCGTGGCATCGTTGAGGTCCTGCGGGATGACTAGGATTTGTAGCCTGAACAAATGCGCTTCAGGGCAGCCCATTGGTCTGAATCGAGCAGACTAGCGCCACCACTTTGCGGCGGTGCCAAGGCATCGATCCGCTTGATGCGGTCGGGCGTAGCCGGATGCTGGCGAAAAATCGAGCCGCGATCCGACGATGCGGCAATCCGGCCGAGGAACCGGCCGAGGGCGCGCGCATCCGCATTCAGCGCCGTCATGGTGCGCACCGCATAGGCATCGGCCGCAGTCTCCTTGTCCCGCGAATAGGCCGATTTCAACAGCGATTCGCTGGCCAGCACCACCGCACCGCCGCCGACGAAATCGCCGAGCAGCATGCCGAAGACGAGAGACAGGCCGGCGCCCTGCAGCACCGTGCGCGTTCCGTCGCGATGGGCGACATGGCCCAATTCGTGTGCAATCACGCCGGCCAGTTCGTCCGGCGTCTGCGCCCGGTCGATCAGCCCTTCGAAGACATAGACGTAGCCGCCCGGCAGGGCGATCGCATTGGCCTCCGGCCTGCGGATCACGGCGGCGCGCAGGGGCGCGCGCAGGCCTGACGCCTGGCGCAGGCGCCCGATCAGGCTTTCGAAAACAAGGAGCCCGGCCTGCTCGCCCGGCGCCGCGCCGCATTCGAACGGCCGTTCGGCCGGACTCTTGTCCAGCATGGCGCGAACCTGTGTATCTGCTGCGGAGCCGAGGCGGCCCTCCATCCATTGCGGGACCAGCGGGGCCGCGCGGTCCACGATGGCGGGCACGCCGAACCCTGCCACCAGCAACAGCGAGATCGCGGCGCCGAGGCTCCAGCCGATCGCCTGCCGCCTTGCCGCCCGGGCGCTGGCGCCGCTGCGATCGATATCGGGGCAGGCGAGGTCGATCTCATGCGCCAGATCGTGATCGGCAATGTCAAGGCGCGAGAGGCAGACGCATTTGCGCAAACCGATGCGGAAGATATGCGCGGGGGCATTGAGATGCTTGAGCCGGGGATATGGCCATTCGTCGATCAGCATTCCGTTGCCGTCCCGGATCACGACGCCATTCTCGGCCAGGTCGATCGTCACTTCGTGCCGCGCCGAGGTGACGCCATCGAAATAAACGGCGGGTCCGGAGCGGATCGCCATGTCAGATGCCACCGATATTGAGGACGTCGGCAATACCCTCGCCGAGCGGCGAACTCGCAACGCCGGATGCATTCACGCGCGCGAGGATCGCGCTGTCCCCCTGCAATTCGAGGGAGGCGGCAGCCAGCCGCCAGACCGACAGCGTCACGACGGACTGATAGAGCGCCATGAGGCCCAGCGCCGAGACGACATAGGTGCCGACCGCGGTGAGCACGATGAACAGCTCGGACAGTTGCGATTGCTGTTGTCCGAAGGTCAGGCCGTAGCCGACCAGAGCAGCAAAGATAAAGGCCAGAACAGCCGCAGAAAACAGCAGAAGAGAGGCCAGAAAACGCAGATAAACAGCATACACGTCGCGTATGCGCAGGTGCGATTGTGCCGAAAGGCCTCCGAAACGCAGGCCGGAAATCCACCAGCGCACGATGATGGCGTGGAAAACCGGCAGCAGAATCGCGATAAGTACAAGTGAAATCGCGACAAAAACAATTGCGCCGCCGATGGCCGCCGTGAATCCCGGACTGGCTCGATCGAGCCGGGCAATGACATTTCCGCCGCCGCGCATGGCCGCACTGACCGCCGGCCAGTCGATAGAGGCCAGCATTATCAATGCGCCAAGCAACGGGATCAGGACGATCAGCCACATTAAAACGCCGCGTATGAAAAGCTGCCATCCTGATGCTTCGAAGCTACCCGGCAGGTCGCCGTAATAGGTGTGACGCATCTTGAAGCGTTCGAGTGCGGCGCGTGTGAACGGATAGATCATGCCCAGTGTCAGGATCGTCCAGGTCCACCACCACATTGCGCAGATCGCATAGCGCAGGCCGGATCCGGTCTGATGAAAGCGCAGGCCGCGATACACGGTCCGGGTCAACCGGTAGCGGCGTGCGAGATAAATTCCGTATTGGCTGGCAAACGCCAGAAGGATGAAAGCAGAGGCGCTGAGCAGCCCGCCGAAGGGGCCGAGATCGAGCACGGTGATGACAAAGATCGTGTAGACAGGCAGCAGCAGCGCAATCGCGACCAGGAAGCCGCGCAGCAATTCGATCGCGGTCCCGGTATATTCAAGCGAGTCGCCGTCCACGATCGTGTTGGACCACAGGAAACGGCGTATATCGGTGACCAGCCAGAACCGGTAGAGGCCGAGGGTGACCATCAAGAGCGCGGCGCCGCGCAGGACGATCTGCCAGAATTCCTTATCGCCTCCGATGAA
>JAEVZN010000612.1 GCA_023392205.1 Pseudomonadota bacterium | reverse complement strand
GCATCTTCTGGAAGCGCACCCAGATGTCGGTCTGGATGTATTCGACGAGGTGGCCCAGGTGGATGGCGCCGTTGGCGTACGGCAGGGCGGAAGTGACGAGGATGCGGCGCATTTCGGCGGGACAGCGAGGGAAAGCGCAAATTGTAACAAACCGGGGAACTCCTCCCGCGCCCCGGTTTCTGTACCGTAGCGTGGGGCGCCCTACCATCGTCTTGCCTGTGTCGGGAATTGGGCGGATACAGTCCGGCCAAACCCTCTCTGCTAAAATCCGCGCTCGCCCGCAGTCATCCTCGAGGACAGCCATGGCAGTGACCGAGCAGCAAGTACAGGACGCGCTCAAGGAGCTCGTCGATCCGAATACCCGCAAGGACTACGTCACCGGCAAGTCGGCCAAGAACGTCAAGGTCGAGGGCGACCGCGTGTCGGTGGACGTCGTCCTGGGCTACCCGGCGAAAAGCCAGATCGAGCCCATCCGCAAGGAAATCACCGACAAGCTCAAAAGCCTGCCGGGCGTCGCCTCGGCGAACGTCAACGTGACCATGAAGATCGTGTCGCACGCGGTGCAGCGGGGCGTGAAGCTCGTTCCCGGCGTGCGCAACATCATCGCCGTGGCCTCGGGCAAGGGCGGCGTCGGCAAATCCACCACCTCGATCAATCTGGCGCTGGCCTTGCGCGATCTCGGTTTGAAAGTCGGCGTGCTCGACGCCGACATTTACGGGCCGTCGATGCCGAAGCTGCTGGCGATCCGCGAAAAGCCGCAGACCATCGGCGGCACGCGGCTGAAGCCCATCGGCCGCTATGGTCTCGCGGTCATGTCAATCGGCTTCCTGCTCGAGGAAGAGCCGCCGATGATCTGGCGCGGCCCGATGGTCATGTCGGCGCTCACCCAGATGCTGCGCGAAGTGGAATGGGGCGAACTCGATGTGATGGTGGTGGACATGCCACCCGGCACCGGAGACGCGCAATTGACGATGGCGCAGCAGGTGCCGCTCGCGGGTGCTGTCATCGTGTCGACCCCGCAGGATCTGGCACTGATCGATGCGCGCCGCGGCATCGCGATGTTCAAGCGGGTCAATGTCCCGCTCCTCGGGCTGATCGAGAATATGAGCTATTTCATCTGCCCGAATTGCGGAACGCGCTCGGACATCTTTGGACATGGCGGTGCGCGCCATGAGGCGGAACGGCTCAACGTGCCGTTCCTCGGTGAAGTGCCGCTCGACATGGTCATTCGCGAAACGTCGGATTCGGGGCTGCCGGTGGTCGCGACCCAGCCGGACGGTCCGCATGCCAAGGTCTATCGCGGCATTGCCGAGCGGGTGCGCGATGCGCTGGCTGGCGCAGGCCGTGCGGCGCCGAAGATCGTGATCGAAGCGTAGGTATCAATCTTCCGCCCACATGCGCATCAGGTTGGCGAGCGACTTCGACATCAGGTCGAACTCGACGCTCTTGCCCTCGCGAGCGAACAAGCTGCGGCGTGCGGTATCGAGATCGAACAGCAATTCCCGTTGCGCCGCATCGCGAATGCAGCTGCGCACCCATCCGACGATCACATCTCGCGCGCCGCGTGTCACCGGCGCAACGCGGTGCAGGCTGGTGGCGGGATAGGCGATCATCGAACCGGCCGCGAGCTTGATCGCGTCATCGCCGCCGGCTGTTTCGATGACGAGTTCGCCGCCGTCATAGCTTTCCGGGTCGTCGAGAAACAACGTGAAGGCGACATCGGTTCGCATGCCGGCCATCATCGCATCGTCGACATGCGATCCGTATTGCATGCCCGGTTCGTAGCGGGAGAACAGGAGCGCGCTGAGCTTTTTCGGACGCACCGCCATCCGGAACAGGTCGTTCTCGAGTAAGCGCTTTGACACCAATGCGCGCAGGGGATCGAGCGTCGTGTCGCTCGCATCCGCCTGAAGGTTGTCCTTGACCTGCCGGGCGGCGAAGCCAGCGGTCTTGCGACCATCGACAAGACGTGCGGCGGAGAATGCGTTTTTCACCGCGATCAGATCGTCTCCGGTCAGGATATCCGCAATCACAATCTGCATGGCGGGAGTGGTGCCGCAATTCGTTCAGCTTCGCAAATGCGCAGCGCCAGATTGGACCAATTCAAATCGCCGGGGCTTGGCTCGCATCGGCAACCGGCATAAGTCTTCCGCAGTTTGCAAGTCTCTCGAACCATGACTGTGTGAGGCGAATGGCCATGAAGAAAAGCCGCAAGATCTGGATCGGTGTCGGCGCATTCATCATGACGGGCAGCGCCGACGGGGCGCCGTCTGCGGATGCGCAGCAGATTTATCAAACCGGTGCCGCCACGAAGCACATCGTCGGGCGTGTTGCGGACCGGAGCCGGATGGATGTGCTGGCGCAGGCCGCGGCAACCTTCGGGCAAGGCGGAGAAGCGGGCGAAGCCGGTGAAGGCGGCGAGGCGGGTATCGACGCGCAGGCCGCGGCTTCCGACCCGGTGGAATATGGTGTCGCCCTGCAGGTGATCGCTGCGCATTATCATGCCGGGCTCGCAGCCTATCGGGCCAAGGAACACGAAGCGGGCGCGCAACTGTTCGCGCATGGGCTGTCGGAAGTCTATGCCGAGATGGAAGACGTCTTCAAAGCCAAAGGCGTGGCGGGGCTCGATACCGCGATGCAGGGTGCCATCGATGCGGCGGTAGCTGGCAAACCGTTTGAGGATGTGCGGCGCCAGGTTCGAAAAGTCCTGGCGGCACTCAGGGCGGCGGAAAAGAGGGCGCCGAAATCCGACCTGTCGCAGAATGCCGTCAAGGCAAAGATCGTTGCCGCCATGATCGAACGGGCTGCCGCGCAATATGCGGTCGTGCAGAAGGACGACAATCTGGAAGCCTATCTGGACGGGCTGGGCTTTGCCATCGCCGCGCGGCGGCGGGCGCAGGACGTGCTGCCCTGGATCCGCAAGAATGATGTGCGCAAGGAGAAAGCCGTTCGTCAGGCCCTGTCCGAACTGCGTCGCGCCTATCCGGGAGCCGCGCGGCCGGCGGCCTTCGCGGTCGGTGAGGCAGAATTGCTGGCGGCGGCGTCCGCCGCCCAGCTTGCGGTGTCCGGCCTGCGATAGGGCGTGCGTCTGGGGCATTGTCGGCGCACGCGGAAGGCTGCATCATCGGGTCAGACTGCACTGCCGGCGGGCTGACCGCGATCCGGACCGACGGCTAAAAACCAAACGAACGCCCATGGAGGGAGATGCATGAAGCGCCGCCAATTCATCGCAACGCTTGGAGCGGGCGCAGCGACTGCTGCGATCGCCAAGCCTGCGATCGCACAATCGGCCCCAGAAATAAAATGGCGGCTGACATCGAGTTTTCCCAAATCGCTGGACACACTCTGGGGCAGTGCCGAAGTCTTCTGCAAGGCGGTGGCGGAATCCACCGACAACCGCTTCCAGATACAGCCCTTTGCGGCGGGTGAGATCGTACCGGGACTTGCCGCCGCCGACGCGGTGACCAATGGCACCGTCGAGATGTGCCAGACCGCATCCTATTACTATGTTGGAAAGGATCCGACCTTTGCACTCGCCTGCGCGATCCCATTCGGCCTCAACACCCGCATGCAGAATGCGTGGATGTACCAGCATGGCGGAACGCAGCTGCTCGACGAATTTTATCAGAAGTTCAACTTCATCGCCCTGCCTTCCGGCAACACCACCTGCCAGATGGGCGGCTGGTTCCGGCGTGAGATCAAGGACGTTGCCGATCTGCAGGGTCTGAAATTCCGGATTGCGGGTCTGGCGGGACGGGTGATGCAGAAGCTCGGTGTGGTGCCGCAGCAGCTTGCCGGCGGCGACATCTATCCGGCACTGGAAAAGGGCACCATCGATGCCGCCGAATGGGTCGGCCCCTATGACGACGAGAAGCTCGGGTTCCAGAAGGTCGCGCCCTATTATTACTATCCCGGCTGGTGGGAGGGTGGTGCGGCCATCCACAATTTCATCAATATCGGCAAATGGAACGAATTGCCGAAGGCCTATCAGCAGGTCGTGCGGTCGGCATCCGATACTGCTAACCTCTACATGACGGCGAAATACGATGCGCAGAATCCGCCTGCGGTGAAGCGGCTGGTCGCGGCCGGCGCGCAATTGCGCCCGTTCTCGCAGCCGATCCTGGATGCCTGCTTCAAGGCCTCGAACGAATTGTATGCGGAGATTTCGGCAGGCAATCCCGCATTCAAGAAGATCTACGACAATATCGCGGCGTTCCGCAGCGATCAGTATCTGTGGTGGCAGGTCGCGGAATATTCCTATGACAGCTACATGATCCGGGCGCGCACGCGCTCCTGATCGCGAAATGCCTTTTGCGAATTTCCGAGAACCGGCCCGGTGCGGCCGGTTCTTTTTTCTGCGCGTGCGCTACTTGGAGACCGGCGGCTGGTCGAATTGCAGCGGCGGTGGCGCGTCAAGTCCGGGCAGGCTGCGGAACTGTTCTTCGATCCGGGCCGGATCGACCTTCACTGCCGCTGCCTTGTAATGCATGACCATGCCGGGAAAGGCGATCACCAGCGCGACCATGACGCACTGGATCACGACGAACGGCACCGAGCCCCAATAGATCTCGCCGGTGCTGACCGGCGGCATGCGCTTGCCCGTAACCCGGTCGGTATAAGCATCGCGCGGTGCCACCGAGCGCAGATAGAACAGCGCGAATCCGAACGGGGGATGCATGAACGAGGTCTGCATGTTGACCGCCAGCATCACCCCGAACCAGATCAGGTCGATATCCAGCCGTGCGGCCGCCGGCGCCAATAGCGGAATGACGATGAAGGCAATCTCGAAGAAGTCGAGGAAAAAGGCGAGGAAGAACACGAAGATATTGACGAAGATTAGAAAGCCCATCTGCCCGCCGGGCAGGCTGAGCAGCAATTCCTCGACCCAGCGATGCCCGTCGACGCCATAAAAGGTGAGCGAAAAGACGCGCGCGCCGATCAGGATGAAGACCACGAAGGCTGACAGCTTGGCGGTCGATTGCGCGGCCTGGCGCGTGAGATCGAGCGTCAGGCGTCCCTTCGCAATAGCCAGGAGCATTGCGCCGACGGCGCCCATTGCGCCGCCTTCGGTCGGCGTCGCCACTCCGATGAAGATTGTACCCAGCACGAGGAAGATGAGCGCCAGCGGCGGCACCATGACAAAGACGACCTGTTCGGCGATCACCGACAGCAGCTTGAGATTGAACAACCGGTTTGCCGCGGCCATCGTGAAGGCGATGGCAACCCCGATCGACATGGTGAGCACGACGAAATCGGCGCTCGCGCGCACATTCGTGGTGCGCATGTAGAGATAGGCGGCAAGCCCCGAGACGATGACGACGACGAGAAGCGAGATGACGCCGCGACGCCCGTCCGGCTCCTTATAGGTGATAGCCTCGACCGGCAGACCGGGAGCCGCAGCCGGCCGCAGGCGGCTCACGAGAAAGACATAGCTTACGTAAAGCGACGACAGCACGAGGCCCGGGATGAAGGCGCCCTCATACATGTCGCCCACCGAGCGGCCGAGCTGGTCTGCCATCACGATCAGAACGAGCGATGGCGGAATGATCTGCGCCAGCGTCCCGGACGCTGCGATCACGCCGGTCGCGACGCGGCGGTCATAGCCGTAGCGCAGCATGATCGGCAGGGCGATCAGGCCCATCGAAATCACCGAGGCGGCCACGACACCCGTTGTCGCGGCCAGCAGCGCGCCGACAAACACCACGGCATAGGCGAGGCCGCCACGGATGGTGCCGAATAGCTGGCCGATGGTATCGAGCAGATCCTCGGCCATGCCGGAACGTTCGAGGATCAGCCCCATGAAGGTGAAAAAGGGGATCGCCAGCAGCGTGTCGTTGCTCATGACGCCGAACACGCGCTCGGGCAGCGCCTGCATGAAATCCGGGCGGAACAGGCCAAGCTCAATACCGACCAGCCCGAACAGCAATCCGTTTGCGGCCAGCGAGAAGGCCACGGGATAGCCGAGCAGCAGGAATACCACCAGCGAGCCGAACATGATCGGCGCCATGTTGTGGATCAGCAACTGCGTCATGCGCGCCTGCTCTGTGCGGCCATCGGATCAGCGGTCCGGCTTGGTTTCGGTGAGCAGACGCGCGACGTCCAGTTCTGCCGGATGCGCGGCCCGGTCCTGCGGGTCGGGGATCTGGCCGCGCATGATGGCGATGCGCTTGATCAGTTCCGAGATGCCCTGCAGGAAAAGCAGCGCGAATCCGATCACCACCAGCGACTTGGCGGGCCATTGCGGCAAGCCGCCCGCATTGAAGGATTGCTCGTTGAGCCGCCACGAGGTGAGAAAGAAGGGCCAGCCGGTGACGATCATGACGACGGTCAGCGGCAGCAGGAAGAAGACGTGACCGACAATGTCGATGACATTGCGGGTGGTTTTCGAGAACAGGCTTGAGACGATATCGATGCGGATATGCTCGTTCGACATCAGCGTCCAGGGCGAGCAGATCAGGAAGATCACGCTGAACATGATCCACTGCGC
>JAEVZN010000449.1 GCA_023392205.1 Pseudomonadota bacterium | reverse complement strand
ACCGCGCCGTCCTATTCGCCGGACGGCTCGCAGATCTGCTTCGAATCCGATCGCGGCGGTTCGCAGCAGATTTACGTGATGCCGTCCACGGGCGGTCAGGCGCAGCGCATCAGTTTCGGCGAGGGGTCTTACTCGACCCCGGTCTGGTCGCCGCGCGGCGACACCATCGCCTTCACCAAGCAGGGCGGCGGCCGCTTCGCGATCGGCATCATGCGCACCGATGGGTCCGGCGAGCGCGTTCTGACCGAGGGATTTCACAACGAAGGCCCGACCAGAGCGCCCAACGGCCGCGTGATCATGTTCTTTCGCGAGGGAACCGGTTCGCCGGGGCCTGCGCTTTATTCGGTCGACATTACCGGCCGCAATGAGCAGCGTGTCCCGACGCCCAGTTTTGCGTCAGATCCCGCCTGGTCGCCGTTATTGTCGTGAAAAATCCTCGCCCTGCCGCATTTTCGGCATTAAGGGATGACTAACCATTAACGACATTTTGCGGCCAAGGGTCGCAATTCGGGGCGCTTCGCAAGGTCTGATCAAGGTTGATGGAACGTTCGTTTAACGAACGCGGCGTAGACCTTTCGAAACTGTCCGGTAAAGTAAATGGAGTCACCGGGATGAATCCTGCCACACGATCCTCGCGCCTCTTGTCGTGGGTTGGCATGCTCGCCCTCACGCTGGCGGTGTCCGCCTGCGCTAATAATCCCAACGATCAGGTTGGCGCCGCGGGTGCGGCGACGCCCGGCGCGCAACAGGATTTCGTGGTCAATGTCGGTGACCGCGTCTTCTTTGAGTCCGACCAGACCTCGCTCACCCCGCAGGCCCGCGCCACGCTCGATAACCAGGCGCAATGGCTGGCCCGCTATTCGCAATACACCTTCACGATCGAAGGCCATGCCGACGAGCGCGGCACCCGCGAATACAATATCGCGCTTGGCGCGCGGCGCGCCCAGACGGTCCGTGAATATCTGGCCTCGCGTGGGGTCAATCCGCAGCGCATGCGGACCATTTCCTTCGGCAAGGAGCGTCCGGTCGCGGTGTGTAACGATATTTCCTGCTGGTCGCAGAACCGGCGCGCGGTCACGGTGCTGAACGCCAGTTCCTGACGCGGCGCGGAAATCGAAAGCTGTTGCTCTGGCGCCGCATGTGGCGCCAGTTGCGTTTTTGGGCTCCCCGATAGGGACTTGCCAAAGTTCCGGCGGCGCGAAATGGTTGCGTCATGCGACGTGCATTGAATCGGTGCTGGCTGGCATGTGTTGCGCCCCTTTTCTTGCTGGGTTGCGACGAACCGAATCGCTATGTGCCGCCGCCGCCGCCCGAGGTCGTGGTCGCCAATCCGGTGCGCCAGAATGTCATCGGCTATCTGAAGGAAACCGGCACCCTGGCCGCGGTCAACACCGTGGATCTCGTTGCGCGGGTGCCGGGCTTCGTGCAGGCAATCCAGTATGACGATGGCGCGATCGTCAAAAAGGGTGCGCCTCTTTTCGTGATCGAGCCCGAGCCCTACCGGGTCAAGCTTGAGCAGGCCAAGGCCGCGCAGGACGGGGCAGACGCAGCACTGAAGCAGTCGCAGGCCGAATTCGAGCGGCAGGCCGACCTGATCTCGCGCCAGGTGTCCACGCAGGCCAATTACGACAAGGCATTGGCCCAGCGCGACACCGACAAGGCCAACCTCGAACAGGCGCAGGCCAATACGGAACTGGCCAAGATCAATCTCGACTATACGCAGGTGGTGGCGCCGTTCGACGGCGTGGTCAGCGCGCGGCTCGTGTCGGTCGGTGAATATGTCGGCGCCAACAACACGCCGACAAAGCTTGCCACCATCGTGCAGATCGATCCCATCTATGTGAATTTCAATGTCAGCGAGCAGGACGTGCTGCGCATCCGCGCGGCCCGCATGGCGCGCGGGCTGAACGATGAGGAGATCAAGAAGCTGCCGGTGGAAGTCGGATTGCAGACGGAGACGGGCTTCCCGCATGTCGGCCATCTCGATTATGTCGCGCCGACCATCGCCGCCGGAACCGGGACGCTTGCGGTCCGTGGCGTGCTCGACAATCCGAAGGATGTGCTGCTGCCGGGATATTACGTGCGGGTGCGCGTGCCGGGGCCGGGCCGGGAGCAGATGCTGGTGCCCGATAGCGCGCTCGGCAGCGATCAGGGCGGGCGCTATGTGCTGGTGGTCGGCGCCGACAATGTGGTGCAGCAGCGCCCGGTCACGCCGGGGCAACTCGATGGCAGTCTGCGGGTGATCGAGAAAGGTCTCAGCCCTGACGATCGCGTGGTGGTTGATGGGCTGATGCGCGCCATCCCCGGCCAGAAGGTCGATCCGAAGCCGCAACCGGCCGCCGCCGCGCAGGCGAAATGATGCAGGCGGCCGCCCGATGATCTCGAAATTCTTCATCGAGCGTCCGGTCCTCGCCAATGTGCTCGCCATCCTCATGGTGGTGATCGGGCTCGTCGCGCTGCTCAATCTTCCCGTCTCGCAATATCCGAATGTCACGCCGCCCACCGTGCAGGTGCAGACTCGCTATCCCGGCGCCAGCGCGCGGGTGGTGATCGATACCGTGGCGTTGCCGATCGAGCAGCAGGTCAATGGCGTCGAGGACATGATCTACATGCAGTCGACGAGCGCGTCCGACGGCACCTACACCTTGATCGTGACCTTCAAGATCGGCACCAATCTGGATTTCGCGCAGGTGCTGGTGCAGAACCGCGTGTCCGCTGCCCTGTCGTCGCTGCCGCAGGCGGTGCAGGCGCAGGGTGTGACGGTGCAGAAAAAGTCCACCGCCATCCTGATGTTCGTCACGCTGACCTCGCCCGACAAGTCGCGCGACAGTCTGTTCCTCGCCAATTACGGCACCATCAGTTTGCGCGACGATCTCTCCCGCGTGCCGGGCGTCGGCAATGTCTCGGTGTTCGGGGCCGGGCAATATTCGATGCGCCTGTGGCTTGATCCCGACAAGCTGCAGGCGCGCGCGCTCACACCGCAGGACGTTATCCAGGCGGTACAGGCGCAGAGCCAGCAGGTCACGGCCGGGCAGCTCGGCGCGCCGCCGACACCGGCCGGGCAGAACTTCCAGTACACAGTCGACATTTCGGGCCGCCTCGCGGAGGTCGAGGAATTCGAGAATATCGTCGTCAAGACAGGTTCGGGAGCGGGCGGACAGCTCACCCGCGTCAAGGATGTCGGATGGGTCGAGCTTGGCGCGCAAACCTACAGCCAGATTTTCACGCAGGATGGCGAGCCTGCCGCAGCGCTCGGTATCTTCCAGTCGCCGGGCGCCAATGCGCTGCAGGTGCGTCAGGCGGTCGGCGCAAAGATGGACGAACTTGCCGGCGCATTCCCGCCGGGCGTGCGCTACCAGATCCCGTTCGACACGACGAAATTCGTCAATGCCTCGATCAACGAGGTCTATCGCACCCTGTTCGAGGCGGCGTTCCTGGTGCTGATCGTGATCGTCCTGTTCCTGCAGGACTGGCGCGCGATGCTGGTGCCCGCCACCACCGTACCGGTGACGATCATCGGTGCCTTTGCGGCGATGGCCGCGCTCGGCTTCACCGTTAACCTGTCGACCCTGTTTGCGATCGTGCTCGCCATCGGCATCGTGGTGGACGACGCCATTGTCGTGGTCGAGGGTGCCGCGCACAACATGGAGCAGGGCCTGTCGGGCCATGATGCGGCGATCAAGGCGATGGACCAGCTGTTCGGTCCGATCATCGGCATCACGCTGGTGCTGATGGCCGTGTTCATACCGGCCGCCTTCCTGCCCGGACTGACCGGCCAGATGTATGCGCAATTCGCGCTGGTGATCGCCGCCACCGCCTTGCTCAGCGCCATCAATGCCGCGACGCTGAAGCCCACCCAATGCGCGATGTGGCTGCGCAAGCCGACCCCGCCGGAACAGCGCAACTTCATTTTCCGCGGCTTCAACGCCATCTATGACAGGGCCGAACGCGGCTATCTGCGGTTCATCGGCGTGATGGTGCGGCATGCAGTGGTCTCGACAATCGTCGCTTTCGCGATCATTGCCGCCGCCGGCTACGGCCTGTCGCGCATCCCGACCGGCTTTCTGCCGATCGAGGACCAGGGCTATCTGCTCGCCACTGTGCAATTGCCGGACGGCGCTTCGCTCGAGCGCACCAATGCCGTGCTCGAACAGGTGTCAGCGCTCGCGCGCAAGACGCCCGGCGTCGAAAGCGCGCTCTCCATTTCCGGCGTGTCGGCGCTCGACAACAACGCCACCCTGTCCAGTGCGGGCGTCGTCTATATCGTCCTCAAGGACTGGGACGAGCGCGGCAAGGACGAGCAATTGCTGCCGCTCTTTAATCGCATGTCGCGCGACTTCGACACCATCATGGGCGCGAAGGTGAATGTGCTGCCGCCGCCGCCGATTCAGGGCATCGGCAATGCCGGCGGCTTCACCATGCAATTGCAGCTGCGCGACGGGTCGTTCGATTTCTCGAAATTGCAGGCCATCACCAATGCCGTGGTCCGCAATGCGCAATCGCAAAGCGGATTGCAGCGCGTGCAAACGTCGTTCCGCGCCGATGTGCCGCAGGTTGTGGTCGAGGTCGACCGCATCAAGGCGCAGACGCTGGAGGTGCCGGTCGATGCCGTTTTCCAGACGCTCGCCTCGTATCTTGGCTCCAGCTATGTCGCGCAATTCAACAGGTTCGGGCGCACCTTCCAGGTCTATGTCCAGGCGGATGCGAAATACCGCGTGAGCCCGACCGATATCGACCATCTGACCGTGCGCGGCAAAAATGGCGACATGATCCCGCTCGGCACGCTGGTGACGATCACGCCATCGGTCGGCCCGTCGCTGATCAATCTCTACAATCTCTATCCGTCATCGACCGTGATCGGCTTGCCGGCGCCCGGCTTCTCGTCCGGCGAGGCCATCGGCCTGATGGAGCAGATTGCCCGCACCACATTGCCACCGGGTGCGGCGTTCGAATGGACGGCGATGTCGTATCAGGAAAAGGCCGTCGGCAATCAGCTTTATATCGTGCTCGCGCTTGCCATGTTGCTGGTCTATCTCGTGCTCGCCGGCCAGTATGAAAGCTGGTACGCGCCGCTGGCGATCATCATATCGGTGCCGCTGGCATTGGTCGGTCCCGTCGTGGCGCTGAAGGGTCTCGGCGTCGACAACAATCTCTACACGCAGATCGGGCTGGTGCTGCTGATCGCGCTGGCTGCCAAGAATGCTATTCTGATCGTCGAGGTCGCACGCGAATTGCGGGTGCGGGACGGCCGGCCCATCGATGAAGCGGCGATTGGCGCCTCGCAGGCGCGTTTCCGCGCGATCCTCATGACGTCGTTTGCCTTCATCATCGCCATGGTGCCGCTGGTGCTGGCCACCGGGGCGGGCGCAAGCGCCCGCAAATCCATCGGGCTTACTGTATTCAGCGGCATGATCGCCTCGACCTGCCTCGCGGTGCTGTTCGTGCCGTCGCTGTTTGTGGTGATCCAGCGAATCGAGGAATGGCTCAAGGGCACCAAGGCTCCGGCGCCGGAGACCAGGACGGCCGGTTAACGGGCGGTAAACGGATGCAGTCATAATTTCGACGTGCGGGAGACTATGCTGGATCATCATTTTCCAAACCAGCTTTGAGTGTTCGAACATGCGCCTGACGCCGCACCTTGCAATCGTGGCGATGCTGATTCTGGGCGGTGCCGCCCCTGCATCCGCCCAGATTTCCGCGTCCGAACTCGTGATGCGTCTGGAGGCGCTGGAGAACCAGATCCGGCAACTCACCGGGCAGGTCGAGCGATTGCAGCATCGCAATCAGCAACTCGAACAACAGGTCCGGCGCACAAACGAAGACACCGAATACAGGCTCCAGGAACTGGGTGGGCAGCGGGGCGGTGCCCGACCTGCGCCTGCGGTCAGGCCGTCGGGACCGCGATCGGATGCCGCGCCGCAGATCCAGCAGGACAGCGATCCACGCTTTGCCGGGCAAGCCATGCCGGACCCGCGCGCCGGCGGCGATCCCTGGTCCTCGCAGCGCGGCGATCAGCGTTTCGACCCGCAAGGCAGCGCTCAGGCCCAGGCACCGGTTCAGGTCCCGCAAGGGCGGCGTGGCGATGCGTTCGATCCCAACGCCCATCCCGACGCACCGGGCTTCCCGCGGCCGCTCGGCTCCCTGCCGGCCGGCCAGCCATCGGCGCCGCCACTGGACGAGAATTATTCGGACGGAACGCGCGGCCGCGATGCTGGCGCCCCGCTCGATCTGTCGACCCTGGCCGGCAACGCGGCCAACGATCCGGCATTGCAGCCGCGCGGCGCAGGCGCCGCTCCGCAGAGCGGCATGGGCCGGCAGGCCGCCATCGCGCCGCAGGCGGATAGTCCGCAGGAGCAATTCGATCTCGGTTACCGTTTCATGCAGCGGCGCGATTATACCGCGGCCGAGCAGACCTTCCGGGATTTCCTCGATCGTTTTCCCGGTGACCGCCAGGCGTCCAACGCGCAATACTGGCTCGGCGAGAGCTTCTATCTGCGCAAGCAATATCAGGAAGCGGCGGAAGCCTATCTTGAAGTCACGACCAAATTCGACAAGTCCTCGCGCGCGCCCGATGCATTGCTGCGTCTGGGCCAGTCGCTCGCAGCCCTTGGGCAGAAGGAAATGGCCTGCGCGTCATTTGCGGAAATCGAACGGAAGTTTCCCCGCTCGTCGGACGGCCTGAAGCGGAATGTGGAGCGTGAACAAAAGCGCGCGCGCTGCTGACCACACGGCGGTCTCGGCTGCCGAGGCGGGCCAGCTATTCGGTCCGCTGTCCCGCTATCCGGTCATCGCGCTGGCCGTCTCGGGCGGACCGGATTCCACAGCCCTCCTGATGCTGGCGGCGCGCTGGCGCAACGCCCTTGGACGAAAACCGAAACTTGTCGCCGTCACCGTGGATCACGGCTTGCGTCCGGCGGCGAAAGCCGAGGCGCGCGCGGTCGCCCGTCTGGCGGAGGAGTTGGGCGTCGAGCACCGCATCCTCCGCTGGACCGGGGCCAAACCATCCGCAGGCTTGCAGGCGGCGGCACGGGAGGCTCGCTATCTCCTGCTGGCAAAGGCCGCGCGCAAGGCCGGTGCCGCGTTGATCCTCACCGGCCACACGCTCGACGACCAGGCGGAAACGGTGCTGATGCGGCTCGCCCGCGGCAGCGGTGTCGCGGGGCTCGCCGGAATGACGTTTTCGGCACCGGTGCCCGGTGCGGCCGAGGCCGGGCTTGCCGTGGTGCGACCCTTTCTCGGTATCCCCAAGGCGCGGCTGGTTGCGACGCTGAAGGCGGCGAAGGTCCCGTTTGCCGAGGACCCGACCAATCGCGATCCGTTTTTCACAAGAGTACGGCTGCGCGAAAGTGCAGCGGCGCTGGCCCGCGAGGGCATGACGCCGGAGCGGCTGGCGCTCCTGGCGCGCCGGGTACTGCGCAGCGAGGCGGCCCATTACGAGGTGCTGAATGCGGCGCTGCGGACATTGGCGCCGCCGCCATGGCCGCCTGCAGGGCCGATCATCCTTGATTCCACTGCTTTTTCGGCGCTTCCGGACGAAATCCGGCTGCGCGCCCTGGGCCGGATGATCAACTGGACCGGCTCGGAGGGCCCGGTGGAATTGCGCAAGCTCGAGGCGCTCTCGGATGCCCTTGCGCAGGTCATGTCCGCGGGCGAAAGGCCGTCGCCCCGATTCCGGCGCACCCTGGCCGGCGCAGTGGTGACAGCCTCCCGCGGTCGGCTGATCGTGGAGCAGGCACCACCAAGACGCGCGCGCACCGAAAAGCGCCCCGATTCCGCCTTAACCAGCCGGAAAACTCAATCGCGCAAGTTGAAGCCAAGGCGCTAATCTGCGCTCTCTTTTGCTGTCCATCCGCGCCCATTTGCTGAGGGTGCTTCCCTTGGCAGGCGGCGGGGGCAGAACTACATTGCAGCTCGGGGAGTCCCCTCAGCTGAAGAAAATTCAAGCTGCGGCGAACGCGGCCAACAAGGACACGTGATGAACGCAAATCTTCGCAATTTCGCCCTCTGGGTGATTATTGTCCTTTTGGTGCTTGCCCTGTTCACGCTGTTCCAGAGCCCGAACCAGCGCCAGACGGCCCAGGATATCTCATTCTCACAGCTTCTGACCGAGGTCGATCAGGGCCGCGTGCGCGATGTGCTGATCCAGGGTCCGGAAATCCACGGCAATTTCACCGACGGCCGTCCGTTCACGACCTACGCTCCGAACGATCCGTCCCTCGTCCAGCGCCTCTATGGCAAGGGCGTCACCATCACAGCGCGCTCGCCGCAGGAGCAGGTGCCGTGGTTCGTGTCGCTTCTCGTATCGTGGCTGCCGTTCATCGCGCTGATCGGCGTGTGGATTTTTCTCTCCCGGCAGATGCAGGGCGGGGCAGGCAAGGCGATGGGCTTCGGCAAGTCACGCGCGAAGCTTTTGACCGAGGCGCATGGCCGCGTCACCTTTGAAGACGTGGCCGGCGTCGACGAGGCCAAGCAGGATCTGCAGGAAATCGTCGAATTTCTGCGTGACCCTTCCAAATTCCAGCGGCTCGGCGGACGTATTCCACGCGGCGTGCTGCTGGTCGGGCCTCCCGGCACAGGCAAGACGCTGATCGCGCGCGCGGTCGCGGGCGAAGCGAATGTGCCATTCTTCACCATTTCCGGTTCGGACTTTGTGGAAATGTTTGTCGGCGTCGGTGCAAGCCGCGTGCGCGACATGTTCGAACAGGCCAAGAAGAACGCGCCCTGCATCATCTTCATCGACGAAATCGATGCGGTCGGCCGCCATCGCGGTGCCGGCCTGGGCGGTGGTAACGACGAGCGCGAACAGACCCTCAACCAGCTTCTGGTCGAGATGGACGGCTTCGAGGCCAACGAGGGCATCATCCTGATCGCCGCCACCAACCGTCCCGACGTGCTCGATCCGGCTTTGCTGCGTCCGGGCCGTTTCGACCGTCAGGTGATCGTGCCCAACCCGGACGTGGTCGGCCGCGAGCAGATCCTCAAGGTTCACGTGCGCAAGGTGCCGCTCGCTCCCGACGTGAACCTGAAGACCATCGCACGCGGCACGCCCGGCTTCTCCGGCGCCGACCTGATGAACCTTGTCAACGAAGCCGCATTGATGGCCGCGCGCCGCAACAAGCGCATGGTCACCCAGCACGAATTCGAAGACGCGAAGGACAAGGTGATGATGGGCGCCGAGCGCAAGTCGCTCGTGATGACCGAGGACGAGAAGCTCCTGACCGCCTATCACGAAGGCGGGCATGCCATCGTCGCCTTCAATGTTCCGGCGACCGATCCGGTGCACAAGGCCACCATCATCCCGCGCGGCCGCGCGCTCGGCATGGTCATGCAATTGCCTGAACGCGACAAGCTGTCGATGAGCTTCGAGCAGATGACCTCGCGGCTGGCGATCATGATGGGCGGACGCATCGCCGAGGAAATGATCTTCGGCAAGGACAAGGTGACATCCGGCGCGCAATCCGACATCGAGCAGGCCACGCGCCTCGCGCGCATGATGGTGACGCGCTGGGGCTTTTCTCCGGAGCTTGGCACGGTGGCCTACGGCGAGAACCAGGAAGAGGTTTTCCTCGGCCATTCGGTCTCGCGTCAGCAGAACATCTCCGAGAACACCGCGCAGAAGATCGACGTGGAGGTGCGGCGGCTGGTCGAGGAGGGCCTGGCCGAAGCGCGCAGGATCCTGACCGAGCGGCGCGGCGAACTGGAGACGCTCGCCAAAGGCCTGCTTGAATACGAGACGTTGTCCGGCGACGAGATCAAGGATCTTCTCAACGGCAAGCCGCCGGTCCGCGAAGGCTTCACAGAGCCGTCGCAGCCGCGTGCCTCTGCCGTACCGCCGGCCGGCAAGTCCCCGCGTCCGCGCCCCGAGCCCGACACGGGCAGCATGGAGCCGCAGCCGCAGGGCTGATCCTCGCGCATTATTTCACCGATAATGACAAGACGCCCGCCCTTTCGGCGGGCATTTTGCTTTTGGCGGATGCGACTTTGCCTGCGCTATAAGCGGGCATGACGCTGCAGAACCGTGTTTCCCCCTTCGGCGATCCTGAAGCCCATGAACCGCGTGGTCTTTTCATGGGCAATCGCGGCGGACGTATCCATACGGATGCACGCGTGCTTGCAGCGCGCCGCTTCGCCTCGAAGCAATGGATCTGCTGCATCCTCGCCTTCAAGGACCGCCATCGCGACGTCTGGGGGAGCGGTTATACCGAGTTGTTCTTTCTTGACGAGGTGACGGCCCTTACGGCCGGGCACAGGCCCTGTTTCGAATGCCGGCGCACGGAGGCACAGGCCTTTGCCGATGCATGGGAGCGGGCCACGGGAACGCGCCCGCGTGCCGCGCGAATGGATGCGCTCCTGCACGCGCAGCGGCGAGACGGTGCCGCAAAGCGCCTGCACAGGGCTGCGCTGGGCGATCTGCCGGATGGTGCGATGATCGCGCGTGAAGGGCACGGCTTCGCCGTACGGGGTGCGAGCCTGCTGCGCTGGTCGCCCGCAGGTTACGACACCGCCGTCGCGCGCGGCGAGGGACCATGCGACCTGCTCACGCCGCCTGCCATCGTTGCGGCCCTGGCAAACGGCTACCGGCCGCACTGGCATCCGAGTGCCTTGCGCGTTCCGGCCGCGTGATCGTCGAGCGATAACGCACCGCCAGCGGTCAGGCTCGCTGCCAGGCAAACCGCACCATCGCCGCCATGACAAGGAGCATGGCAACGATCAGCCACACAGTGCCGGTCCATCCGGTTACATTCCAGAGCAGGCCGGGGAGCAGTCCGCCGAACGAGCCGCCGATATAGAAGGACGTGACATAGAGGCCGATGGCAGACGACTTGCCCTCGCCGACATGGGTGGCGACAAAACTCTGGCAGCAGGTCTGCACCAGAAATCCGCTGCCGGCTGCGATCATCAGGCCGAGCACGATGGCGGGCACAGAGGGCAACAACGTCAGCAAAATTCCGCACAGCCACAATGACAGCGCGCCAAGGCCGACATTGCGGCGTCCGAACCGGCCCACAAGCCGGCCGGCATAAGGCGTGGTGACAAGGCTGACGAGATACACCGAGAAGACCAGCCCGATGGCGGAAGCCGACAAGTTGAAGGGCGGTGCTGCAAGAACGAATCCGATATAGGTGAAGGCGGCAATGAAGCTGAACATGATGCCGAAGCCGACCATGTAGGTCGCCAGCAGCCGTGTCTGCCGCAAATGCATCAGCATCTGCCGCAGCGATGCCGATAGCGACACCGCGCGCACCACATTGCGTTCGCGCGGGAGCATCAGGACGATTGCGATTGCGCCAAGCGCCGTGAGACCGGCATTGGCCGACATCGCAAAGCGCCAGCCGACCGGCTCCGCCAGCGCTGCGGTGACGAGCCGCCCGGCAAATCCGCCGACGGCAGTTGCGGCAATGAACAGCCCGGTGACGCCGGTGGCTTCGCCGGCCGGCCATTCGCCGCCGATATAGGCGACCGAGACGGCAAAGATCGGCGGCAGAAACAGTCCCTGTACGAAGCGCCAGGCCAGCAGAGTTTCGAGGCTGCTGGAATAGGCCATCATCACATCGGGGATGACCAGCAACGCCATCGCGATGACGATCACCCGGCGGCGTCCGAGCATATCCGCCACCACGCCCGCAAAGGGTGCGGTCAGCGCCACTGCCAGCGCGTTCACCGTCATGATCTGGCTGATCCCGGCCGGACCCACGCCGAACTCCTCGGAAAGCATCGGCAGCACCGCCTGCGGTGCATACATGTTGAGCATGGCGATGAAGCCGGCCAGCGCGACGGCGGCGCGGGGCATGGAGATCAGCATCGGTCAGCCGGGGAAGAGGGCGGAAGGAGCGCGCAACATTGCCCAGCCGCGACGGCTTTGCTAGGCCTTGCCGCCTCCGCATCCGGCATAACTCCCATGCAACATACAGCCAAGGACGGCGCGCCTGCGCCCACCTGGAGCCTCGACGGGTTCCGGGCCGGGATGGTGGTGATGCTGCCGTCTCTGCCCGGCGCCATCGTCTTCGCCGCCGCGTTCGGCGCGCTGGCCGCGCAGAAGGACCTCTCTCTGTTCGAGACCGTGCTGATGAGCGGCCTCGTTTTCGCCGGCGTCTCGCAATTCGTGTCGATGGAACTATGGTCGACGTCGATGTCGGCGGGCGTCATTCTTGCCATCCTGCTGTCCACGCTGATCGTCAATCTGCGCATGGTGCTGATGGGCGCCGCGCTCCAGCCCTGGATTGCAACGGCGCCGCCGCGGCAGATCTATCCGGGCCTCCTGCTGATGACCGACGGCAATTGGCTGGCCGCGATGCGCTACCGGCGCGAAGGCGGTTCGGATATCGCCTATCTGGTGGGGGGCGGCGCAATTGTCTGGCTGGTCTGGGTGCCGGCCACGGCGCTGGGGCAGGTGTTCGGCAGCCTGCTGCAGAACCCGCGCGCATTCGGCATCGATCTCATTCTGCCGCTCTATTTCGTCGCGCTGCTGGCGCCGATGTTTGAGAGCACGCGCCGCGCGATTCCCTGGGCTGTCGCCGGCGTGACGGCGGCGGCCGTGTATTTTCTGGTGCCGGGCTTCTGGTACGTCATGGCGGGAGCGGTTGCGGGTGCGATTGCGGGGGGCCTGTTGGGCGATGACTGATCCGATCGCCTATAGCACCTATCTCGCCATCGGCGGGATGGCGCTGGTGACAATGTTCACCCGCCTTGCCGGATATTGGATGATGGGGCGCGTGACCCTGACCCCGCGCACGCGGCGCATGCTGGAAGCATTGCCGGGCTCGGTGGTGGCGGCTCTGGTGGTGCCGGTGATGCTGAAGGAAGGCAGTGCCGCGATTGTCGCCATGGCGGCCGTGGTGCTGGTTATGATCTGGCGGCGCAACGAATTCATCGCGCTGGCGACGGGGCTTGCGATTGCCGCAGGCTTACGCGCCCTTGGCGTCTGATCGCGCGTCGGCAAGCGAGATCGCAGCCAGCGCGTTTTTGACCGTTTCGTCCGGTGTCCCTGACGCATCGATTTGGCGCCAGTCCATGCGGCCGAGATCGTAATCCGCCTGCTGGCGGGCGACTTTGGCATCCGCGTCCGACGCATCGTCTGTGCGGCCGCCGACGCGGCGCACCCGCGTGTCCAGACCGGCGGTGAGAAACAGACCCGCAAACTCAGTATTTGCACCGCGTGCAGCCTCGGCGAGAAGATCGCGCTCGTTTTCCTTTGCGAACACCGCGTCCACAATCACGGAATGTCCGGCCTTCACGATCCGCGCGGCCTGTTCGCAAAGCTTCGCATAGACGCGCGTGGTCACCTCCGGCGTATAGGCTTCCTGCGGCAGCTTCTCTGTTTCCGCGACATCGAACATGCGTTTCCGCGTGACATCGGAGCGCAGCAGAATGGCGCCGGGCGGGGGCGCGATATGCGCGGCCAGCATGCGCGCCAGCAGCGATTTGCCGGTGCCGGACAGCCCGCCGACCCCGAACATTTGCGGCCTGGCAGGCGCAATCAGGCGCGACGCAAGCTGAAAATAGGCGCGCGCGCTGTCTTCGATGTCGCGCCTTTTGCCGTCACCGGCCTGCGCGAGCTTGGCGGCTGTGACCTTGGCGCGGATCGCCGCGCGGATTGTCATGAACAGCGGCAGCGCCGCCAGCGCATCGAGATCGCTGTCGCGCGCGGTCTGCGCAAGATAGCGGTTGAGCACGATATTGGCGGCGCCCGTGAGGTCGCGCGCAATCAGGTCCATGAGAAGAAAGGCGAGGTCGTAGAGCACATCGCCCGATGCAATCACCGGATCGAACTCGATGGCATCGAACAGCACCGGCTTGTCGTCGATCAGGACAATATTGCCGAGATGCAGGTCGCCATGCCCGCGCCGGATCAGTCCGGCCGCGCCGCGTGCTTCCAGCAGCGGCCGAATGCGTGCGAGACTTCGTGTGCAAGCCTGCGTCTGACGTTCCACATCGTCTGGTGGAAACAGATCCGGCCATTCGCCGAAGGCCTCGTCATTCTGCGCGATGTAATCGGACAGGGCGGCGATCCACGGCCCGGCAGCGACGGCAGCAGCGTCGTCATGCGCTTTTGCCACCGCGTGCCCGAGACTGTCGGCCAGTTTTGCATCGATCCGGCCATCCTCCGCCAGATGGTCGAGTGTTGCAGTCTCGTCGAACCGCTCCATTTCCAGCGCCCAGTCCAGCGTCGCGCCATCGGCCCCGAGCGCGAGTCGGCCATTCGCATCTTTCGTGATCGGCACCACCCGGCGATAAAGCTGCGGCGCGAAGGCGCGATTGACCTGCAATTCCGCCTCGCAGGCCGCCTTGCGTTTGTCGACGCTGCTGTAATCCAGGAACGGAAAGCGCACCGCGCGCTTGATCTTGTAGACGCGCGGACCGGCCAGAAACACGGCGGCTCCATGCGTGTCGATGCGGGTGACGGAGGCCCCGTCATGCGTTGCGGGATCGGACAGAAACCGGAACACCTCGTCCTGCGATTGCGTCACATGCGTCATGCGGACCGGCCGACGCTGTGGAGCAGCCGCTCTTGACCGCGGCATTCCCGGACTGACAATACGGTGCTTGCGCCGTCCGGCGCAGTCCCCAAGCGCCCGAGCGGCGCCTTAATTTTCAAGCGGAGAAACCACGTGCTCATCGATCATCGCACCTATCGCGTCAAGCCGGGCAGCATGCAGGCTCACCTCGACATCTACGAGCAATATGGGTTCGCCGCGCAGACTCGCCACATCGGAAAACCTGTTGCCTATATGTTCACCGAGAGCGGTGAGATGAACACCATCGTCCATATCTGGGCCTATGACAGCGCCGCCGATCGCGAAACCAAGCGCGCCGGGATGATGGCCGATCCGGAATGGCAGACTTATCTGAAGAAGAACCGGGAAGCCGGTTATCTCGAACATCAGGTCACCAAGCTGATGGTGCCTGCCAAATTCGCACCGATCATCCGGTAAGCGGGAGTACGCCACGCCATGCGCAGCAATGACGGTTCGCGAACCGGCGGCGAAATCCTCGTCGATCAATTGGTGGCGCATGGCGTTTCGCACGCCTTCTGCGTGCCGGGCGAAAGCTATCTCGCCGTCCTCGATGCCTTTCACGATCCCGCGGTCAACCTGACAGTGTGCCGTCAGGTGGGCGGGGCCGCGATGATGGCGGAGGCGGTCGGCAAGATGACCGGGCGTCCCGGCATCTGCTTTGTCACGCGCGGACCCGGCGCCACCAATGCGTCGGCCGGCGTGCATATCGCGCGGCAGGATTCGACGCCGATGATCCTGTTCGTCGGGCAGGTCGCCCGCGACATGCGCGAGCGCGAAGCCTTTCAGGAACTGGATTACCGCGCCGTGTTCGGCACGATGGCGAAATGGGCGACCGAGATCGACGATCCGGCGCGCATTCCGGAAATCGTATCGCGCGCCTTTCATATCGCAACCAATGGCCGCCCCGGTCCGGTGGTCATCGCACTGCCGGAAGACATGCTGGTCGAGCGCGCAATCGTCGGCGATGCGCCCGCTTTTACGCCCGTGGAGACATGGCCCGGCCTCACCGATATGGCGCAATTGCAGAAGCTGCTCTGGGCGGCCAAGCGGCCGATCGTGCTGCTCGGCGGCAGCCGCTGGTCGGACAAGGCGTGGGCGGCGACGCAGCGCTTTGCCGAACGCTTCGATATTCCGGTTGCGACCACATTCCGGCGCAGTCATCTGTTCGACCAGACGCATCGCAATTATGCGGGCGATCTTGGCATCGGACCCAATCCGAAATTG
>JAEVZN010000183.1 GCA_023392205.1 Pseudomonadota bacterium | reverse complement strand
GGGCTGTAGTGCGCGCAAACGCACGAGGGCGGACGCAGCCTCGTCCATCCGGCCGGCCTGCGCCAGACTTGCACAATGCATCCGGTGCGCCAGCACCAGTTCGGACCTTTGCTGCAAGGCGCGCCGGATCCATTCCACCGCCTCGTCATAGCGCCCCGCCATGTAATGCGCTGCGGCCATACTGGAATAGAAAAAGCAGTTCAGCGGATCGCGGGGGCTGATGCGAATGGCCATCTGAGCATGCGCAATCGCCTCGTCCGAGCGGCCGGCAAAGGACAACGCCCAGGCCGTATAGCCATGTGCCGCCGCAAAGTTCGGATTGAGATCGAGCGCCGCCTGAAAATGGCGCACCGCCTCGTCGGTGTGACGGGTGGTGAAGGCAAGATAACCGAGCGCAACATGCGCCCAGGGATCATTGTCGTCGAGGGCGGCCGCTCGTTGCGCGAGCCGCGCCGCGTCCTCGCGATCCAGCATCGTCACCGGCCATCCGATGTGCCCTGACACAAGAATGGCAAAGGCCAGCATGCTTTGTGCGGGAGCATAATCCGGATAGCGCTGCACCGCCTGGCGCAGCATCTCGATCGCCGAGCGGCCTTCCGGCTCGGAAAATTTCCAGAAATGCGCCAGCGCGCGGGCCACCATGTCCCAGGCGTCGAGATCATGCACCGAACGGCGCTCCGCGCGCAGGCTTTCCGCAGCCAGCAGCTTCGGCTCGATCGCAGCGGTGACGCTTGTGGTGATCTCGTCCTGCAATGCGAATATGTCTGTCAGTTCGCGGTCGTAGCGGTCGACCCAGAGATAGGCGCCGGTCTCCGCCTCTATCAACTGGCCAGTGATGCGCAGTCGCGATCCGCTCTTGCGCACACTGCCCTCCAGCACATAGCGCACGCCAAGATCGCGGCCGATCTGCTGGACCTCCACATCCCTGTCCTTGTAGGCGAAGGCCGAATTGCGCGCGATGACAAAGAACCAGTGCAGCCGCGACAGCGCGGCGATGATGTCTTCGGTCATGCCGTCGCTGAAATAATCCTGTTCCGGATCGCCGGACATGTTGGCAAAGGGCAACACCGCGATCGACGGCTTGCCGGTCAACGCATGTGCAAAATATGGCGCGGGACGAACTGGATCCGCAGCCGAAATCGCTGCCGGCTGTGTCTCTTCATCTTCGCGCACGTCACCGACAAAACGGAAGCCCTTGCGGGCAATGGTGCGGATATAGCGCTGCGTGTCGCCCCTGTCGCCGATGATATGGCGCGCCAATGTGATGCGGCTCGACAGGGTGGATTCGGAAACGATGCGGCCCTTCCAGACCGACGACAACAGGTCGTCCTTGCTGACCACACGGTCGCGATGGGTCACGAGATAAGCAAGAAGGTCGAATACCTGTGGCTCGACCGGCAGCATCCGTCCCTGCCGCAGCAATTCCTGACGCTGCAGGTCGAGCACCATATCGTCGAACCGGTATTTCAAGGCCGGACCCCGACCTGTCCCGGATGCTGATCCGAATACCAAAGGTCAGCCCAAAATCGTCCGAAAACAAGGCCCTTCTCAAGCCTCCCTCAAGGACAGGCGCACCCTCCGGCCGCATCCTCCGGTTGTGACGAAATGGAGGATGCCATGCCTGCACACTTCCTGGCCGCCCTGCTGATCTCGTCCTTGTCGCACACGCTGCCCGTTTTGCCCGATCTGTCGCCGGGCGCAGAAGCGGGCGTACCTTCCCTGCTGCTGACCGGCGGGACGGAGCGACCGATCCCGGCCGCGCAAGCCATCATGCCGGAGATCAACGAAGACCGCCTGACGCGATTAATGGACTGGATTGCAAGGCGCTTCGATCTTCCGCCGACGCAGGATTATCCGCGGATCGTCTTTGCCACGCCGGACACAGTCGCGGCCATGCGCTATCGCGGCCTTGCCCTGGTGGACGCGAAGGTGGCGGCACGCAGGACGGTCGCGATCTACAGCGATGCCGAGCGCACCATCTACCTGCCGGACAGCTGGGACGGATCGCCGGCCGCCATGTCCGTCCTGGTTCACGAACTCGTGCACCACATGCAGAACGTTGCGGACATGCGGTTCAATTGCCTGGCTGAACGGGAGAACATCGCCTACCGCGCGCAGTCCGCATGGCTCATCCAGAACGGCACATCGCTGGAAGACGAATTCAATATCGACGCGTTCAGCGTCCTGGTGAAGACCAATTGCATGCACTGAGCGCAAGCATGCAAGTCCGGGACCGGTGCCCGTGCTTTACCGCCGCGCCGGCGATGTCGCAGGCCGTCCGCCGCCGAAGATCACCCGTGTCGGGTTCTCGTCGAAATTCTTCACCGCGCGGTCGATGGTGGTCAGCGTGCGCCGCCCGTCCGCCACAAGGCTGTCGAGCTTCTTGTCGAAATTCTCCGCAGTGGCTTTCAGCGCGCGGATGGCTTCCGGCACATCGCCCTTGCCCTCAGGCCCGCCGATCAGGTTGTCGACACCGGCCATGATGCTGTCGATCTTCTCGGAATTGCGCGACAGCGCCTCGGTAAACGACTCCACATTGCCGGCGGATTTTTCGAGACCCTGAATGGTCTTTTCCAGCGAGTCGGAATTCTTCGACAGCATGCTGGTGAATTCCTCGATATTCTTCAGCGAATTCTTGATCGCCTGCTGGTTCTCGACCAGCACCTCGTCGATGCGGCGCGCGACATCGCGGGCGGCCGCCATCATGTCCTGCGAGGCGCTCGACCCCGCCTTCAGCACCGGGACCTCCCCGTCCTGCGCCGTGATCGGTCCGGCGCTTGCCGATCCGCCGCGCAGCGCGAGGACGGAAATCCCGGTCAGTCCCTGCGAGTCGAGGCTCACTTCGGTATCAGCGCGCACCGGTGTACCGGCGCTGATCGAGATGCTGGCCAGCGATTGCGCGGGATTGGCGGGATCGATGGACAGGTCGGTGACTTCGCCGACGCGGATGCCGTTGAACGTCACGGTCGCGCCCGAGCGCAGGCCGCCGATCGGTCCCTGGAACACCACGCGATAGGCCATGCGCTCGCCGGCGCCGCCGACATGATGGAACCAGTAGACAAAGCCGAAGGCGCCGACGATGACGGCGAGCGAGAACGCGCCGATCAGGATGTAATTCGCTCTGGTTTCCATAACGCCAACCTCACGTCGTTGCGCTCGCGCGCCCGCGCTTGCCGCGGAAATAAGCCTTCAGCCACGGATGTTCCGAAGCGAGCATGGTCGACATCGGCCCCGCCGCAATCACCTTGCCGTCGGCCAGCACCGCGATGCGGTCGCAGACATTGTGCAGGGAGTCGAGGTCATGCGTTACCATGAAAACGGTGAGCCCCAAAGTGCGCTGCAAGGTCCTGATCAGATTGTCGAATTCGTGCGCGCTGATGGGGTCGAGGCCGGATGTCGGCTCGTCCAGGAACACGATCGCCGGATCGAGCGCCAGCGCGCGCGCCAGCGCCACGCGCTTGATCATGCCGCCGGACAGTTCCGATGGCATCTTGTTGAGCGCTTCCGGCGGCAGGCCGACCATCTTCAGCTTGGCGGCGGCCACCTCGTCGAGCAGGCGCGGTGACAGATTGAGATATTCGCGCATCGGGAATTGCACATTCTGGCGCACGGTCAGCGCCGAGAACAGCGCGCCATGCTGGAACAGGATGCCCCAGTGGCGCTCAACGAGCTGGGCGCGCAATTCCTTGGCCTTGGAATATTCCTGCCCGAACACCTCGATAGTGCCGTCGCTCGGCTGAATGAGCCCGATCATCGTACGCAGCAGTACCGATTTGCCCGCACCCGAGGCGCCGACAAAGCCCAGCACCTCGCCGCGCTTCACGTCAAAATTGACACCTTTCAGTACCTTCTGGCGGCGAAAACTGACCTGAAGATTGCGCACGCGCAGCGCGATATCCTGCGAAATATCGAGCTTGGCCGCCTCTTCGTCCTCGAAGAGCGACAGCACATTGAACCCGCCATCGGTCAGCGACATGAATCCGTCCGCCTATTTGTCGATCGCGGCGAAGAACACCGCAAACACGCCGTCGAGCACGATCACAAGAAAGATCGACTGCACCACCGCCGTCGTGGTCTGCATGCCGAGCGATTCCGCCGAGCCCTTGGTTTCCAGTCCGCGCACGCAGGCGACGATGCCGATCACCAGCGCCATGAACGGCGCCTTGATCATGCCGACCATGAAATGGTTGAGGCTGATCACCTCGCGCAGACGCTGCAGGAACACCTCCGGCTGGATATTGCCGTAGAAGGAAGCCACTAGCCCTGCGCCATAAAGCGCCGACATCTCGCCGAGAAAAGTCAGGATCGGGACGGCGATGATCAGCGCGATGATGCGCGGCAGGACGAGGACGGCGATCGGGTCGAAGCCCATGGTCTGAAGCGCGTCGACCTCTTCGCGCATCTTCATTGAGCCGAGTTCCGCCGTGTAGGCCGACCCCGAACGCCCGGCCACCATGATGCAGACAATCAGCACGCCCACTTCGCGCAGCACCAGAATGCCGACCATGTCGACCACGAAGATGTCGGCGCCGAATCTCCGGAAATGGAAAATGCCCTGCTGCGCCAGGATCGCGCCGATCAGGAAAGTGATCAGCATGATGATCGGTACCGCGCGCCAGCCGACCAGATCGATCTGGTGCACCATGGAGGTGAAGCGGAAGCTGCGCGGCCGCATGAGAACGCGCAGGAAGGCAAACGTCACCGCGCCCAGCATCTGCACGAATTGCGCGGCCGACGCGCCGACATCGGCGACATTCTCGCCAACCGATTCCAGCCAGTCGGCGACGGACCGGCGGCGCGTGCGGTCGGGGTCGGGCAATTCGGCGGTCTGATGGATGGTCTCGACGATCACCCGGAACTGGTCGGATAAGCCCACGACATCGGCATCCGCGCCGCGCTCGCGCGAGCCGCGCAGCAGGCGTTCCAGCAGCCAGGCGCCATAGGTATCGAGCTTGTCGACCTTCTGCATATGGACGCGGACAAACTTGATCGCGCCTTGCGGCGGAATGGCCGCCGCCATAATCAACCGCTCAAGGTCGTTGGCCCGATCCGCAGTCCACTCGCCGGCTGCGGCAAGGTCCAGCCGGTCGCCGGTCACCGTCGCGGCAAGCAACGTCTCCGAACTCATATCACTCCCCGCCCATAACGCCCCGGACGGCTCTCGATCTCGGCCCGTGCGGTCCTGTCCCGGACCCCGGTCATGTGCACCGGAAAGGCACACCTGGACACCATCCCGCACGGCCGCAACTTGAGAAAAAACCGCATTTCGGTCACATGCTTAGCAGAGCGCGGCGGCCTGTCGAGCATTCCTTAACGAAGCCTTAAGCATGGTTAATCCGAAGGCCCTCAACCTGACCGTCCGCCGTGAAATCTGGCCCATTGCGGGACAATTCACCATCAGCCGGGGCGCCAAGACCCAGGCCGCCGTGGTGGTCGCGGAACTGTCCGGCGGCGGTGCGACCGGGCGCGGCGAATGCGTGCCATATCCCCGCTACGGCGAAAGTGTCGACAGCGTCGCCGGCATTCTGGAGGCGATGGTGCCGGCTCTGGCGCAGGGCCTGACGCGGCATGAATTGCAGACCGTGATGCCGCCGGGCGCCGCCCGCAACGCACTCGATTGCGCCTTCTGGGATTGGGAGGCGAAAAATGGCGGCGTCCCGGCGTACCGGCTGGCCGCGCTGCCGCCCCCCGGCCCGCTGACCACCGCCTATACC
>JAEVZN010000144.1 GCA_023392205.1 Pseudomonadota bacterium | reverse complement strand
GGTCATTGCCTTAGACTGGATCAGGATGAGGACGGCGCCGCCGCCAGCCTACCTCCGCGTCACCCGCATCGGCAGGCCGCCCTGGGGTTGGGTGGTGAGCTTCTGCACCGGCCATGGCTTCGTCTCGGGCACGCTGTCGAAGCGGAAGCGCGACATCAGGACGCCGAGCGCGATCACGGCTTCCTGCATGGCGAAGCTTGCGCCGATGCAGATGCGGGGGCCGGCGCCGAAGGGCAGGTACTGGAAGCGGTCGATGGCGTCGCGGTTGTCCGGATGGAACCGCTCCGGCATGAACGCTTCCGGCTCGTGCCAGAGCTTGCGGTGGCGGTGGATCGTCCATGGCATGATCTGGATTTGGGCGCCGCGCACGATGTCGAGGTCGCGCCAGCGCTCGGGCGTGATCGCCTCGCGGCTGATCGAGGCCGCCGGCGGATAGAGCCGCATCGCCTCCTCGAAGGCGGCGCGGGTGAAAGGCATCTTGCCGAGCCATTCATAGGGATCGGGCGTGCTTGCCACGACCGCGTCGATCTCCGCCTCCACCCGGTCACGCTCGCCGGGTGCTTCGGCAAGGCAGAACAGCGTCCAGCCGAGCGCGCGGGCGGTGGTTTCGTGCCCGGCGCCGATGAAGGTGATGATGTTGTCCTCGATTTCGGATGCCGAAATCCCCTCCGGACCTTCGGCTTTCAGCAGCAGCGTCAGGAAATCGCTGGGCGAGCCTTCCGGGTCCCGCGCGAGCTTCGCCTTGCGCATGCGCATCGTATCGGCGACCAGCCCGCGGAAGAAGGCGAGCGCCTTGCGACCGCGCAGCCGCGTGATGCGGGGCAGCCAGTCCGGCGCGCCGATCAGGTCGAGCGGGTCGACCCGCCCCATCGTTTCGAACAGATGGTCGACCTGGTGCGCGAAATCGTCTGGATTGCCGGCAATCTCGCCGGAAAACAGAGTCTCGGCCAGGATCTCATAGGTCAGCATCGTCATATCGCGGGCGACATCGACGATCGCGCCGTCCTCGTAGCGCGCGGCGAAGTCCTGCGACACGCGCAGCATGGGTCCCGCGAAGCCGGCGATGTGGCGCGGCGTGAAAACCGGCGCCATCGCCTTGCGCGACCGTTTCCAGACCTCGCCCTCGGCCGTCAGTAGGCCATCGTGCAGGATCGGGCGCAGAATCTTCTGGCGTACGCGCGCCATCCGGTAGTTCTTCGCGTTGTCGACGAGGATGTGACGGATCAGCGCCGGGTCGTTGGCGATCACCAGCGGGCCGCCGATCCCGGTGGAGATGGAAATCCACGGCTCGTTGTAGGAAGGTTCGCCCCACAATTCGAGCGGATTGCGATAGACGATCCGTATCATCTCGAGCGTCGACGGCGGCTTTGTGCGCGGCTTGGGCGCCGGCGGTACGAAGAGCGTGGCCTGGGTCATCGGCTGATCCTTGGTTCAAGCCGAATGTAGGAAGCCGCCCGCTGGCAGTCCACGCAGCCCGCAGCAGTGCGTCGAATTACAGGAGGCGGTGTGGTGCGGTTCAGGCCGTCAGGGCCGATGAGTTGCGAAGTTTGGCCCGATTATCGGGCCGGACAGGAATTTTGCCGGTTTTTGTCCCCGAAACGGCTCCATTCCTCTGCAAAACAGCGCGCATTTGTTGGAAATCGGGCCGCAAAACACCTATATCTGGGTATCTTTCTGGAGCATGATTCGGCACCGGTCCGGTGCTCCATTTCCGGGCTTTGCGAGATTGGAATTTCATGAGCGACGAGACCGAAAACGGCAACGGCGGCAACGAGTACGGCGCGGACTCCATCAAGGTCCTCAAGGGCCTCGACGCGGTGCGCAAGCGGCCGGGCATGTATATCGGCGACACCGATGACGGCTCCGGCCTGCATCACATGGTCTACGAGGTTGTCGACAACGCCATCGACGAATCGCTCGCCGGCCACGCCGACCTCGTGTCGGTGACGCTCAATCCGGACGGTTCGTGCACGGTGATCGACAACGGGCGCGGCATTCCGACCGCGATCCACTCCGGCGAGGGCGTTTCCGCTGCCGAAGTGATCATGACGCAGCTCCATGCGGGCGGAAAGTTCGACCAGAATTCCTACAAGGTTTCCGGCGGCCTCCACGGCGTCGGCGTGTCGGTCGTCAACGCCTTGTCGACCCAGCTTCGGCTGAAGATCCGCCGCGATGGCGAGATCAACGAGATGACTTTCACTCATGGCAACGCGGACGCGCCGCTGGCCGTGACAGGCTCCTACGTCGAGAACCGGCAACCCGGCACCTATGAAGGCCGTTCGGGGACCGAAATCACCTTCCTGCCGTCGCCGCAGACCTTCACGAAGACCGAATTCGACTACGGCACGCTGGAGCATCGGCTGCGCGAACTCGCCTTCCTGAACTCGGGCGTGCGCATCATCCTGACCGACATGCGCCATGCCGACGTCAAGCAGGTCGAGCTGCATTATGACGGCGGGCTGGAAGAATTCGTCAAATATCTCGACCGCGCGAAGAAGCCGCTCATTACCGCGCCAATCGGGATCAGGGCCGAGCGCGACGGGATCACCGTCGAGGTGGCGATGTGGTGGAACGATTCCTACCACGAGAACGTGCTAGCCTTTACTAACAACATCCCGCAGCGCGACGGCGGCACCCATCTTGCCGGCTTCCGCGGCGCGCTGACGCGCCAGGTGACGGGTTATGCGGAATCTTCCGGCATCTCCAAGAAGGAGAAGGTCTCGCTCACCGGCGACGACTGCCGGGAGGGTCTGACGGCGGTGCTGTCGGTGAAGGTGCCGGATCCGAAATTCTCCTCGCAGACCAAGGACAAGCTGGTCTCCTCCGAAGTGCGTCCGGTCGTCGAG
>JAEVZN010000571.1 GCA_023392205.1 Pseudomonadota bacterium | reverse complement strand
ATCTCGTCCAGCGTTTTGCCGTCGAACAGGATCTTGCCTTGGTCCGGCGGTATCAGCCCGGCGACCATATTGATCAGCGTGCTCTTGCCGCATCCGTTCGGCCCGAAGACAGAGATCAGTTTGCCGCGCGGAAGGTCGAGATCGAAATTGTCGTAGATTACGGCCTCGCCGAACCGCTTGCTCAAGCCACGAATGGTGACATGCGGCCGACGCAGTCGTGCGGCGGCTGCGGCCGCCGTTTCTGCTGCGGCGCCTTGAGACATCGGCACCGCAGCCTCCATTCGCAATGTTCCCGACATTGTCAAAGTCAGAACGACTTCAGGTATTTCTTGACGTCGACCTTCTCCGGAACGACGCCGATCTCGGTTCCGAAATCGGCGAAGCGCTGGAGATAGCCAAGTTGTGCGGGGCTCATATCCTTGGTCATGATGTAGCCCAGCATCGGCACGGTATCGACGACATTGTCCGGAGTCATCGTGTTCTTGGCGAGGTATTTGCGCGCTTCGTTCGGGTTCTTGTTGATGTAGTCGACCGCCATGGCCCAGCCTTGCGCGAAGCGCTTGGCCACGTCCGGGCGCTTTTCGATGAAGTCGGTGGACAGCGCGGCTCCGGCGGCAAAGGCGTCGGCCTTTGGATCACCCAGAACATGGGTCGCGATCACGCCGGCTTCGAGGACCTTGGCGATGCCCATATTGGTCATGATCGTCGCGCTCGGTTCCAGCGTGTAGCCGCCGTCAAACGTACCCGCTTTCATCGCGTTGACATGCTGGCCCATGTCCAGCTGATCGATGGAATAATCGCCGTCTTTCAGACCCTGCTTCGCGAGCACGCCCTTGGCGGTGTTGAGATTTGCCGGTCCGGGCGCCGACATCAGCTTCAGGCCCTTCAAGTCCTTCAGCGACTTGACCTTGTCGGCCAGCCCCTCGCGGATGACGAATTGCTCCATCCGGTAGACCGGGTTCTGGCTGTGCATGGCAATATACATCGCCACGCCCGGCTTCTTGGCGTTGGCATTGAGCCCCTCGAGGGTAACCAGCACGGCCGCGACTTCGATCTGGTTTGTCATCAGCGCCGCCACATTGGCGGGGCCGCCCATCAGCCGGATCGTTTCCGGTTCGATATTGAGTTCCTTGAAGAAACCGCGCTCGATTGCAACGAAGTAAGGCAGCGACGAGGAAATCGGGAACACACCCACCTTCACCTTGTCGGGCGTCTGGGCCGCGGCGGGCAGGCTTGCGGCCATTGCGGCCAGTGCAGTGCCCACAAACAACCGCCGCGTTATTTTTCCAATCTGTGCCATCGGTTCTGCTCCATCTATCGCGTGAAAAACCAGGTTTCAGCAAAAGTCCAAGCAAGGCCTGTGCCGGGATCGGCCGATCAGGACCCCGTCACCTCATTCTCCAACATCGACAATTGCAATCACCGGGCCGCCGCCCTGGGGACCCTGATGCATGGCGTCGACCGAGACGAAAACCGCAGGATCGCCGATGGCCGCGGCCGCCACGCCGCCGACCGCACCCTTGGAATGGCGATGATGATGCACGTCGGAATCGTCGAGCATGATCTGGCGGCGCCCGCGCAACTTTCCGTTGCGGTCGGCCTCGCATTTCATGAAGCAATTAACGAGTTTGCCGTTCAGATCGCTGGCGCGCGGGCGGTCCGGCAGTTCGAGGCCGGCATTGCGGATCGCCTCATAGATGCCGTCGATATCGAGTGCGTCTTTCATGACGCTGTGGCCGATCCGGTAGCGGCCGCCGGCGTCGGCCTTGTTGCCCAGCAGAACAATCTGTGCCTGGTCGAGTTCGACGCCCGAAGAGCAGGAGGCGACCGACGAATAGAGATCGAGATTGCGGCAGATATCCTCTGCCTTGGGCATCGCGATCTCGCCCAAAGCCACGGCAATGCCGAGACCGGTCGTGCCGTTGGAAACGCCCATAGAATCATGCACTTCGCAGGCGACATCGTGGCCGCGCGCATGCGCATCCTGGATCGAATCAATGGTAAGGAGCGGGGTTTTGGTCTGTACATAATGCACGTCGCGCGGATCGGAGATGCCGGCATTCTGCATGGCGAGGCGCACGCCCTCGGCGACCTTCTCGACCATGGCCGGACGGCCGATATCCTCGGGCAGGATCTTCGGGCTCAGCGCCGTACCCATCGCGAGCCGCATTTTACCGCCGGATCCAGCCTTGTTATTGCTGGCGAAAACCGTCGCATGCGGCGTGATCACGCCGTCGCAGCCGCCTGACCAGACCATCGGCACCTGCTTGATGTCGGATTCGGAGCGGGTGCCGTGCTTCTTCAGGACCGCGCGGAAAGCCTGATCGGAGAGGATGCGGGTGAAATCGTTCACGCCGCCATTGCCTTCGGTCTTTCCGATAACGGCGACCACTTCATCGGCCTTGAAGCGACATGCGGCGATATGCTCCTCCAGCCCGGAGGCGTCCATGACGCTTTTGATTTCGACCTTTACGACGTCAATAGCCATATTTTACGCCCTGTTTTAAGCCGTCACGTCCAAGCGGACCGGAGCCAGCCGGAACATTGTCAGAGCCTGACCTGGCCAAGTCCAACACCGATTGTCGATGGCACTATCGGGCATTCCGATAGCAGCCCGAAATGCTAGTCACTGATCTCATCGCGTCCACGGTCGATGACCGGCCGTGGACGGGGCAGAGCAGCGCGAAGTTCTGCGCGCATTCTGTCCGTATTCTGCGTTTCCAGGCGATATTCTGCGTCTTCTCTGTTCTGTTCTGCGACGACCACGCCGTACTCGGCGCGTGCCGCCGCGACCGACACTTTACCCTGTTGCACGTCGAGAAGGACAAGCTCCGGGTCGCGCGCCAAAGGGTCGCCCCATCCGCCGCCGCCTGTGGTCTCGACGCGGACGACCTCGCCGGCGCGCACCGGCTCGCCGTCGACCAGCCCGCCCAGCCTGCGTTCGTTCGGCCCGCCCGGATCGACCGTCACCAGGAACGGTTTGCCGGCATGACCGCCATTGACGCCATAGCAGCCGAGCAGCACGCGGTCGGCGGTGACGATGGTGTGGCAATCGACCAGCGCGCGATAATGCTTGTCGTAACCAAGCCCGCCGCGCTTCTCACCCGCGCCGCCGGAATCCTCGCGCAAGCCCAGCTTCTCAACAATGAAGGGAAAACGCGTCTCGGTGAATTCGGCCGGCTGGTTGCGCGAATCCGGCACGATGTGAATCGCATCATTGCCATCCGCGTAATAGCGCCCGCCCGAACCGCCGCCGAGCACTTCGCGCGACAGGAATGGCTTGCCCTCAAGGTCGGTGCCGTAGAAGCCGGTATAACGGATCGTCTCCTGATCGGCCGGCATGCGTCCGTCCACGGCCTGCGCCACCACGCCCGCCAGCAGCGACAGGCAGCGCAGCAGCACGAAGGAGCGCGCATTGGTCGGCGCCGGCCAGATCGGCGTGATCAGCGTGCCCTTGTCCGGAAACACGACATCGAAAACTTCACAAACGCCTTCGTTGACATTGATCTCGGCGGCGCGCTCCGGACTATCGGCGAGATTGCGCAGCACCGGCGCAATCCATTTGATGAGAAACGCGCCATCGGCGTAATCGGCCGGCCAGTTGAGCGGGCCGTCGCTCTGCGGATCGGTGCCACTGAAGTCGAGCTTAATCTTCTCAGCCGTCTTGGTCATCTTGAGCGCGATCTTGTGCAGCTTGACGCGCCCATCGATTTCGCGCTCGACATAATCGTGCCAGACATATTCGCCGTCGGCGATCTTGGGCATCAATTCGTCGCGGAAGGTGTTGCGACATTTTTCGATGATGGCCTGGAAACAGGCTTCCACCGTCTGCGTGCCGAAACGCTGGAATAATTCCTCCATGCGCTTTGCGCCCATGATGCAGGCCTGGATCTCGCTGTCGAGATCGGCGGACAGCACATCGGGCAAACGGGTATTGCGGCGGATGATCTTGAAGGCTTCGTCGTTGCGCTTGCCTTCCGCATAGACACGGATCGGCGGCACCGCGAGGCCTTCCTCGAACACCGATTGCGCCGAGCCCGGCATCGAGCCCGGTACGCGCCCGCCGATATCGTCGTGATGACCGAAGGCCTGAATATAGGCGACGACCTCGCCGTCGTTGAAGACCGGCACCGTCGAGCACAGATCGGGCAGATGCCCGATCGAGCCTTCGGTGAGATAGGTGTCGTTCATCAGGAACACGTCGCCCGGCTTCATCGTGTCCGGCGGATAATCGCGGATCACCGCCTGCGGCATCGCCGAATAGGAACGGCCGGTGAGCTTGCGCGAATATTTGTCGAACAGGCCGACGCGATAATCATGCGCCTCTCTGATCATCGGCGAGCGCGCGGTGCGCTCGATCGCGTATTCGATCTCCGCCTCGATGGAATTCAGCGTGCCTTCGACGATCTGCAGAATAATCGGATCGACATCCTTCGCGCTGACATTCTGCGGCGCGGTCGGCCAGGGACGCACGGATCTTGTCGTCTGCGCAGCGTTTGCCCTGGAGTCGGGACGGGGATGCATATTCATCAGGTGCGTCCTTTGTCGCGCAACGGGATCATGCGCTGCGACTCCCTCCCCCTGAAAGGGGGAGGGGTGGGGAGGGGGTCGGT
>JAEVZN010000051.1 GCA_023392205.1 Pseudomonadota bacterium | reverse complement strand
GGGTGACGAGGATCGGCGGACAATCCGCAGGCAATTGCATCAGCACGGCCTTGAGCGCTTCCACACCGCCGGTCGGTGCGCCGATCGCGACGATCTTGCCTCTGGTATCCACAATGCGGGCCGGCCGGGCGGCAATCGATGCCTGCGCCGGACGGGCACGCACCCGCATCCCGGCCGCCGCCTTGACCTTGCCGCACAATTCGGCCGCCAGCGCCGGCAGCGCATTGGCTGCATCATGCGAGGGCTTGGCAATGAAATCGACGGCGCCGATCTCGAGCGCCTCCAGTGTGACGTCCGTTCCAGCCTGGGTCAGCGTCGAGATCATGATCACGGGCATCGGCCGCAGCGTCATGATCTTGCGCAGAAATGTGAGGCCGTCCATGTTCGGCATCTCGACATCGAGTGTCACGACATCCGGGTTCAACGCCTTGATCCGTTCGCGTGCGATCAGCGGATCTCCCGCTGTGCCGACCACCTCGATATCCGGATCGGCAGCCAGCACACTCGACAGCAATTGCCGGATGACCGCGGAATCATCGACAATCAGAACTCGCACCGGTTTGCTCATCGTCACATTTCCCAATCAGTCGAACAGGTCGATTTCGCCGGCCGGACTCCGCGACGAAATACGTTTGGCATGTTCGAACTCCTCGTGCGCAACAGCGCTCGACATCTCGCGTCCCAGCAAACGGCGGATCACCTTGCCCGTGGCCGGCGAATAATGAATGCGGCGCGGAAACCGCCCGCCGAGATCCTGGGCCACGCAGCGCAATCCTTCCGCTTCGAGATAGCGCAACGCGAATTCCGCATTGTTGGTGCCGACCGCAATGTTGCTCTCGGTCACGTTGCCGCCACCGAAAACCTTGATTTCCAGCGTGTCGCGCGCACAACCGGCCTTGAGAAGCTCGTTGATCAGCTTCTCCATGGCAAAATTGCCGAAGCGCGCGGATTGCGAATCGCCGCCCCAGCCACCGGTCCTGCTCGGCGGCAGCATGAAATGGTTCATGCCGCCGATCCCGCGCCGCGGATCGCGGATGCAGGCGGAGACGCAGGAGCCGAGCACGGTCACAAGCGTTTCGTCCGGATTGGACGTGACGTGGAATTCGCCCGGAAACACCTTGACCATCCATGTCTGGGTTGCGGCATCATAGATGCGGCGGCCGCCATTCGACGACAGGCCCGCAGCCGCAGACGGCGCAGCCGGCGATGCAGGATTCACCATCTGCATCATGACTTTCTCCGGTAGATCGTGCGCCCGACCAACTGGAGTTCAGGATGCGAGCCGAGAAGCGATTCCGAATGGCCGATATACAGCCAGCCACCGGGCTTGAGATGCGATGTGAAGCGTTCGATCAGATCGGATTTTGTCGGACCGTCGAAATAGATCATCACGTTCCGGCAGAAGATCGCGTCGAACTTTCCGCTGAACGGCCACGGCGCGATCAGATTCAGCCGCCGGAAGGAGATCAGCGAACGGATCGCCTCGCTGGCAAAGACGGTCTCGTTCCGCTGCACGCGATCGGACTTCTCGAAGAAGCCCCGGTATTCGCGCGGGATATCGTCGAGTGCATTTGCGGGATATTCGCCGCGCGCGGCCTTGCCAAGGACATCGGTGTCGATATCGGTTGCAAGGATGCGCAGATCGAAGCGCGAAGGATTGGAGATGTCCCGGCGCACGACCGAGGCAATAGTGTAGGGCTCCTCGCCGGTGGAGCAGCCTGCGGACCAGATCCGGAAGCGCGTGCCCGACGGCGAATTGGCGGCAAACGGCACCACGACCTGGCTGTGCAGATGATCGAAGTGATGCGATTCGCGGAAAAACTTGGTCAGATTCGTCGAGATCGCATTGATGAAGCTTTCCAACTCCTCCTCGTTCTCGGCCATATACTTGCGGTAATCCCGAAACGCCTCAAGTCCGAGCGCCCGCAGGCGCCGTGACACGCGCGTATAGACGAGGTTGCGCTTGTTGTCGGCAAGCGAGATCCCGGCAAATTCGCGCGCCATCTGCACGAGACTGCGAAAATCGGCATCGGAGAAATCGAACTCACGCGTCGCATCGGCATTCGCCAATACGTCGTTCGCGGATGCGATGACCGCGTTAGGTGCGGTTTTCGCCATGGTGGCTCCTGATCAAAACTCTTCCCAATCTTCTTGGATTTTTGTTGCCAGCGCCGTCTGCATGCGACCGGACGAGACTGTGCGGACGGTAACAGCCCGCGTGTTCGCCGAATGAGCGTGAGCAGGATGGGCGACGAGCGCCTGCTCGTGCTGAGGAGCCGGCTTGACGGCCGCACCCGAATGGACCGCGGCGGAAATCCGGAAAAAGCGCACCCGGCCGTCCATCGTTGCCGATTGCTCTTCCAGCGCCTTAGCGGCGGATGCATTCTGTTCGACCAGGGCGGAATTCTGCTGGGTCACCTCATCCATCTGCGTCAGCGCGATATTGACCTGGCCAATGCCTGTGGATTGTTCCTCGCTGGCGGTCGCAATGTCAGAGACGATATCGGCCACCTTGCGGATGGAATCCACGATCTCGCTCAGGGCCTCGCCGGCCTTGTTGACGAGTTCGACACCCTCCTCGACCTGCGATGTCGAATTCTGGATGAGACCCTTGATATCCTTGGCCGCCTGCGAGGAGCGCTGCGCGAGGCTGCGGACTTCCGAAGCCACCACCGCGAAGCCGCGGCCGGCTTCGCCGGCGCGCGCCGCTTCCACCGCCGCGTTCAGCGCCAGCAAATTGGTTTGCCGCGCAATCTCGTCGATCACACCGATGATGTCCGAAATCTTGTGCGACGATTGTTCGATCCGCGCCATCGCATTGACCGCTTCGGCGACGACGCTGTTGCCACGGTCGGCGACCGAACGTGTGCCGGTCGCGAAGCTTCTGGCCTGCCGCGCATTCTCGGCATTCTTCTTCACGGTGACGGAGATCTGCTCCATCGAAGCCGTTGTCTGTTCCAGACTTGCGGCCTGTTCTTCGGTCCGCTGCGACAGGTCGCTGGTGCTGGACGAGATTTCAGACGCTGTGGTGGCCACTTCGCGGGTGCCGCCGGAGATGGCCTGGATTGTTTCCTCCAGCTTGGCGACCGTGGCGTTGAAATCGTCGCGGAT
>JAEVZN010000021.1 GCA_023392205.1 Pseudomonadota bacterium | reverse complement strand
CCGGCTTCATGTTTCCGTTGACGACCATCACACCGGCATTGGTAGTGGGGGTGATCTCCTCGCTGATTCTCGTCGTGGCTCTGGTCGCGCTCTACGTTTACAGGCTGGCCGGACGCTGGCGGCTGGTCTATGTCGTGACCGCGCTGACCGGGCTTTATCTCAACGTCTTCGTGCTGATCGTGCAGAGCTTCCAGAAGGTCAGCTTCCTGCAACCGCTGGCGCCGACCGGCGCGGAGCCTGCTTTTGTGATCGCGCAGAGCGCCACGCTGGCCGCCTTTGTGGTGATAGGTATTCTGGCGGCGATGAACTTTCACCCTGAGCGGCGGACGCGGCTGACCTGACGGCTTCGATCGTCCGGTCAGCTATAGCTGATCTACAAGCCACGCTCGCGTTTGATATGATCAATATACGCCGTCACATCGGGCGGCAGCGACCGCACACCCATTTCCGCGGCGTTTGCGAGGTGCGGGCGCAAGGTCGATTCCGACAGCCAGGGCGGCATCCTGCTGGGCGGGATGATGCGCTCGAATATCAGCACCATCAGAACCGCAACCAGCAGAATACGTACCGCGCCAAGCACGGCGCCGCTTGCGCGGTCGGGGAGGCTGACATTGTCGCCTGCAACGGCTGCAATGCTTGCGCGCAGCATGGCGCCGAGCGCAATACCGAGCACCAGGAAAACCGCAAAGAAGATCAGTCCGAATTCCCCGCCCATGGCGCTGAAGCGTGCGGGAAGCATCCCCGCGACTGCCGGAGCGGCGGCGACCGCGAGCGGCGCCGCGATCACGTAGCCGAAAATGGTCGCGAGGCTGCGCAACAGACCAGCCCGGTATCCCATGATGGCGGCAAGCAGCGTCAGCCCGACAACGATGGCGTCAAAAGCGTTCATGCAGACGTCTTCTTGCCGGAGATGGCCGCGATTCGCTGCAATCTGTCTCGCCTGCTGGCCTCATGCCGGGAGGTGTCACGGTTTGGAGCGCTTCGGGCCGAACTGCGTGTACAGCGCCTGCACCGCTTGCATCAATGCGCTGTCGGCCTTGTCGCCGGGAAAATTTGTGGTGACGACAATTGCGAGATCGTTGCGGGTATCCACAAGGATGGTCGCGAGATTCATCGAATTCGACCCGTTATGGGTGAGTACCGGGCCGTCGCTCCAGGGGAATGTGACAATGCCCCAGCCCAGCGCATAGGCGCCGCTTTTGGGTGTGCCGGGCTTCGGATCGGCGATCTGCATTGTCACATGCTCGCGGTGCAGGCGCCTGACCGTTTCGGGCTTCACCAGCGCCGGCGGGCGTGCCCCTTCTGCGGCATTCCAGGCGCCCCAGCGTGCGAAATCGCGGATCGACAGATGTGCGACGCCGGCAGGTCCCATCGCAGCCGGCACATCCGCGCCCGGCCCCCAGAAATGCGGCGTGATGTTGCCTTTGTCGTCGACAACATGCCCGACCGGAGCATCAATCTTTCCGCGCGTCGCCTGCGGTCCGAGGCCTGCGGTCGTGAGGCCCAGCGGCGTGAAGATGCGGCGGATAATCAGTTGTTCCCACGGCTCGCCCGCCGCCGTTTCGATCATCGCGCCCGCGGCGATATAACCAAGATTGGAATAGCGGAAGGCGCGGTCCTTCGGCACCGACGCGGTCTTGCCGTAGATGCCGAGCATGCGCAGCCGGTAGGCCGGCAGGTCGTAATCATATGCGTCGGGGCTGAGATAGAGATCGACGATCTCCTTGTTGTCGCTTGGAATGCCGCTGGTATGCGACAGCAATTGTTCGAGCGTGATCGCAGCGAAACCGGCATCCAGATCTGGGAGTGCCTTGCCCAGCACCTCGCCGATGGTGGAATCGAAACGCAGCTTGCCTTCGTCGACAAGCATGCCTGCGAGTGTCGCGGTCATCGCCTTCGTGTCCGACCCGATGTGAAAGCGGTCGTCTAGGGCGACCGGAATATCGCGCCCATGCACGCGCGTTCCGACCGCGCCCGCAGAGACTATGACACCATCTTTTGCAACTGCCGCCGCCAGAGCCGGCAACCCGGCGCCGCTGCGGATGGGTTCGAGCATGGCATCGAGCGATTGCGAGGTGGCGGATTGTGCCCTGATATGCGTTGCGGATGGCACGGCGGCAAAAGCACAGACAGCCAGCGCGAAAAGGAAGAAGAAAATGCGGCCGGGCATGGACAGGCTCCCGTTTCAGAAAGACCGATTTAGTATTCATCGATCGTGTTACGACGACCTTCCGTAACACTCTCTTCAGACTTGCGCAGCGTCCGGATTCGCAATCCCGATTCGTTCTCCGCGAACGAATGCGAACCTTGTATCATCGCGGGACGAATGGCCGGTTATGTCATGTTGTCCGCATAGCTTCTGTAGAAAGCGCTCGAACGGTCAGGGCTTGGAAGTCCGATGATGGCTGACAGTCCGGCATGGCCTGTGCCTTCCTGCAATTCGCGCTCTTCCTCCACGATCACGACGTCGTCGAAATCGCCGAATTCCTGCAGCAGCATCTCGCGCGTATAGAGATGTTCGATCTGCTTCGGCCCGCCGGTGCCATATTCGAGTTGCTTGGGCGTATAGCCCTGCACGATGAGCAGGCCGCCGGATTTCAGCGCGCGGCGCATGCCGGCCCATTTGCGCGGGCGCTCGTCCGGTGTCGAGAATTGCGTGAAAATCTCCGCCACGACATCGAAGGCAGCTTCCGGTTACGCCCAGACATGCGCATCGCCCTCGATCAGTGTGAGCGATACGCCGCGTTCGGCGGCGAGCGCTGCGGCTTTCTTCTGCGCGGCGGGGGAGAAGTCGACCGAGGTCACGTCGAGTCCCTGTTCGGCGAGCCAGACGCCGTTGCGCCCCTCGCCATCGGCGACGGCCAGCGCCGTACCGGATTTCGGCAGGAACGGCTTGCAGCGCACGAGGAATTCGTTCGGCGCCTTGCCGAATTCATACTCCAGCTTGGCGAAGCGGGCTTCCCAGCGGATGTATTCGGGTGATTGGGTCATTGAGGCCTGCGGCGATGGGGCGATAATCAGCAATTCATAGCGCGCCACGGCACCGGGCCGAAATCGAATTGCTCAAAAGGAAGGTCACGTTTCGTTAACCATACGACTTCAAACGCGGCATCTGAACGCGTGATGCCATGCTTTCCCGTTGCGCTCGGTCCGTCATTCCGGGCGCCGAATCGCAGCCCCGATTCGTTCTCCACGAACAGATGCGAACCTTGTGTCATTGCGGGGCAGGCAATCTAATTCAGCGCGACGATCGATGCGTTCAGGAGCGATGCGAAAGCGACCCAGGCCGCATAGGGGATGAACAGCAGCGCGGAGATGCGGTCGGCATTCCAGCGCGATGCGATGAAGGCGATGATGGTTGCAAGCATCGCAAGAACGATTGCCAGCGCCAGAGCCGGCCGCTGCAGTCCGAAAAAGACCGGCGACCATGCGAAGTTCAGCGCCATCTGCGTGAGCCACAGCCGCATGCCGCCGCCCCGCTCGAAGGTCCGCGCACCGGCCATGCCGATCATGACATAGAGCATCACCCAGACCGGACCGAACAGCCAGTTCGGCGGGCTGAAGGGCGGCTTGGTGAGTTCTGCGTACCATGCACCGGGTCGCGTCACAGCGCCGATAGCCATGCCGATGGCAACAACTCCAACAATAAAGACGGTATGGATCAGCAGGCGACGCATGAGGCTCCAAAGGCATAGTCGGCTTGAGCGTCTATAGCGCATCGATGGCCGCTTCACCGCAGTAATATGCGGTGTCCGGCTGACGAATCCTATTTTAGCGTCAGCACAACCGGTCCGGCCACCGGATCGGTGACGCCAAGCCCGCCACCGAGATCTTCCAGCGTGTCGCGAAATGAATTGAGCGTCTTGATCATGTGGGGCCGCGCCGCGGCGAGCGCGTCCATGTCCGTCCATTCGGCGATGATGCAGTAGCCGCGGTCGCTGGTCTCGATGATGTTGACGTGGCGCAATCCCGGCCACTCGTTATGGATGTTTGCGTGAGCATCGAGGAATGCCTGCTCGCGTCCTGCCTTCACTTTGAAGCGCACTGCATTGAAGGCGGTCATGGTGTCCTCCGTAGGGGTGCGGACCGCGTTAGCCTAAAGCTCCGCGTGGAGAAAGAAAAGGCGGGCAACGCCGAAGCATCACCCGCCTTTTGACTTTTGGCGCCCTCGCTCTCACAGGGGCGTGAAGATATTACAGCGCCTTGTTGCTCTCCTTCACCAGCGCCGCGTTCCTCGCAGCATGGGTGGCTTCCGAATCCAGCGCGGTGGTGTGCTCCGCCTTCACCTTCTCCGCATCGATATAGACCTGCCCGCCCATGGCGTTGAACTTGTCCGACATTTCCTTCATGCCGGCTTGCGCAACATCCAGACCGAGCGCGGTTTTCTCATTGTCGCCCAGGCTCGCCGCATAGTCGCGCACGTCCTGCGTGATCTTCATCGAGCAGAATTTCGGCCCGCACATCGAGCAGAAATGCGCGACCTTGTGCGCCTCTTTCGGCAGCGTCTCGTCGTGATAGGTGCGCGCGGTATCCGGATCGAGGCCGAGATTGAACTGATCCTCCCAGCGGAAGTCGAAGCGCGCGCGCGAGACCGCGTCGTCGCGCAATTGCGCGGCTGGATGGCCCTTGGCCAGATCGGCGGCGTGCGCCGCGATCTTGTAGGTGATCACACCCACTTTGACGTCATCGCGGTTCGGCAAACCGAGATGCTCTTTCGGCGTGACGTAGCAGAGCATGGCGCAGCCGAACCAGCCGATCATGGCGGCGCCGATGCCAGATGTGATGTGGTCGTAGCCCGGCGCGATATCGGTGGTGAGCGGTTCAAGCGTATAGAAGGGGGCCTCACCGCATTCCTTCAGCTGCTTGTCCATGTTGATCTTGATCTTGTGGATCGGCACGTGGCCGGGCCCTTCGATCATGACCTGGCAGCCCTTCTTCCAGGCAATCTGCGTGAGTTCGCCGAGCGTCTCCAGTTCGGCAAATTGCGCGCGGTCGTTGGCGTCGGCAATCGAGCCCGGCCGCAGGCCGTCGCCGAGCGAGAACGACACGTCATACTTGCGCATGAGATCGCAGATTTCGTCGAAGCGCTCGTACAGGAAGCTTTCGCTGTGCTTAGACAGGCACCATTTTGCCATGATCGAGCCACCACGAGAGACGATGCCGGTGACGCGGTTCGCGGTCAGCGGCACATAGGCGAGCCGCACGCCGGCATGAATGGTGAAATAATCCACGCCCTGTTCGCATTGCTCGATTAGTGTGTCTTTATACACCTCCCAATCGAGCTTGGCCGGATCGCCGTCGACCTTCTCCAGCGCCTGGTAGATCGGCACGGTGCCGATCGGCACCGGCGAAATTCGCAGAATCCATTCGCGGGTGTTGTGAATGTTACGGCCGGTTGAGAGATCCATCACCGTGTCGGCGCCCCAGCGGATCGCCCACACCATCTTCTCGATTTCTTCCTCGACCGATGAGGTCACCGCCGAATTGCCGATATTGGCGTTGATCTTCACCAGGAAGTTGCGGCCGATGATCTTCGGCTCGAGTTCGCCGTGATTGATGTTGCACGGGATGATCGCGCGGCCGCGGGCGATCTCGTCACGCACGAATTCCGGGGTGATGAAGGCCGGCACCGAGGCGCCGAAGCTTTCGCCGTCGGCGAGCGCCGCCTCGGCGCGTTCCAGCATCTGCTTGCGCCCGAGGTTCTCCCGCGCGGCGACATAGATCATTTCCTTGGTGACGATCCCGGCTTTCGCGAATTCGTATTGCGTGACCGGCGCATCGCCGACGCCGCGCAAAGGCCGCGGCGTATTCGGGAAGGCGCGGGCAAGATATTTGCCGGTGGCGTTCCCGTTATCCACGGGCTTGAGCGGGCGGCCTTCGTAGTCCTCGACACCGCCGCGCTCCTTCACCCATTCGATGCGGGTGCGCGGCAGGCCGCGCTCGACATCGATCGTCACGCTCTCGTCGGTATACGGACCCGAGGTGTCGTAGACCGGTAGCGGCGACTCGCCCGAGCCTTCCGACAGCGCGATCTCGCGCAAGGGCACGCGCAGGTCCGGCGCGGCGTCCGGCGTGACATGTATCTTGCGCGAGGCGGGCAGGGGTCCGGTTGTAACCTTGGGCGTGTCGATATTCGGATTGTGGATGTTCATTCTTGTGATTCCCGTTCGTTTTAGCGTGCGAAGCCGAAGAAGGAGAGGATGGCGCCGAGGACGAGCATCACGATGCCGCCGGTCAGCATGGTGCTGGGATTTTCGATCATGCGGGTGCCGAGGCGCGTGACCTCCTGCGGAAACAGGATGCGGAAGATGCCGCCGATCAAAGCAAGCCAGCCGAGAATGGTGATGATGATGCGCCAGTCCGCGGCCCAGACATTATGGGCGAGCACCATGGCGAGTCCGGGCACGAAGGCAAAGATGCCGGCGAGGTAGATCAGCGCGCGGCTGCCGAGGAACTCGCGAGCCATGGCGCGATAGCCGTTGCGGTTGATCAGCATGCCGAGGCCGATCACGATCAGCGTCGGGCCGATAAGTTGTGCGAGATAGTGCGAGGTCTGCATGGTGTCCTGTCCCTTCGCCGGCATGACCCGGATCAGGTTCAAAGGGT
>JAEVZN010000629.1 GCA_023392205.1 Pseudomonadota bacterium | reverse complement strand
CCCAGCCATATTCGCAGGCCAGCCCGATAAAGCCGTAGAGCAGCACGAAGGCCGACGACCATATGGCGAAGCCGGCAATAAGGCCGATCATCGGATTCTCGGCGAGACTGAATATCGTGCGTGTGGCGGTGCGCGGGCTCATGACCTCGTGCCCCTTTTAGGGTGTGACTGCGAACGGCAGGCCGTTCAGCAATGCCAGAGCAATCAGTCCGATGATTGCGGTGTAGCTGTGCCAGGGCGTGGCGATGCGCACGTCGCCCGCGCGTGCGGCAGAGACGAAGCCGGTCCGGCTGCGCCAGATCCCGAAGCCCGCGAAGATCAATCCAATGAACGAATGAATGGCGATATAGGCGAGCAGCATCAGCGAGATGGCCGGGAAGGCATGCCGCGTCGGGTCTTCATAGGACAGCATCGCCCAGACAAGTCCAGCCAGCGCGATGACCTGAGCGGCGCCGGTCGCGGCCAGCATCGCCTCGCGGGTGCCGGGCCGTGCGACAATATTCGGACTGGCGGCGCGCCAGCCGCAGATGGCCGCAGCGATCAAGCCGACAATCGTGGTTGCCGTTGCGAGCAAAGCAGGCGCGGCCATGTCCGGCGGCGGCCAGTTGGGTGCGACCGCCCACAGGAAGACAAGGCCGAAGGCCAGCGAGCCGAAGGCGGCGCTGTCGGCCGCGATGATGAGTGTCATCGCCCAGGCGGATGGCGCTTCGCGCGTCTCCGTGTTCGGAACGGCCGTCTCGCCGCGTCCGATGGAGACGGCGCCTTCATCGGCGCGTTCGCCGGACATGCGCGTCCACATCAGGAAGGTGACGATGGCGGCCGCGACCCCGATAGGCGCCAGCCAATACACTTTCTGCAGCACCGACAGGAAGAACACGCCGGTGGCGATGGCGCTGTAGAGCGGCAGGAAGGTCTGCGAGGGCAGCCGCACAACCTGGTCGATCCGCCCGGATACGATATCGACCCCGAGTGTCTCCAGCCGCCCGCCACGCACAAAGCCGAGATAGCCTTCGCCGCGGGTGAGCGAGAGCGCGCTCGCGCGGGCATCGTCGGTCGCGCGGCGGCCGGAAACGGCGGGAAGCGAGGCGAAATTATAGGGCGGGGGCGGCGTCAGCGTGGTCCATTCCAGCGTGCCGGCCTTCCACGGATCGCGCCGCGTGCGCTTGCCGTAGCACCATTGCATGAGGATGTCGGCGGTGAAAGCGGCAAAGCCGATCGCCATCATGAATGCACCGACGGACGACACGAGGTTGGGCCATTCCCATCCGGTCTCCGCGCCATAGGTGAACACGCGTCGCGGCATCCCGATCAGTCCGGTGAAATGCATCACCAGGAAGGTCAGGTTGAAGCCGATGAAGATCAGCCAGAAGGCGGCATTGCCGAGCGCGAAGCGCGGCTCGCGGCCGGTGAAATGCGGCAGCCAGTAATAGGCCGCCGCCATCATCGGGAAAATGAATCCGCCGACCAGCACGTAATGGAGATGCGCGACCACGAAATGGGTGTCGTGAACCTGCCAGTTGAACGGCACGATGGCGAGCATCACGCCGGTCAGTCCGCCGGCGACAAAGATGAAGAAGAAGCCGAGCAGATACATCATCGGCAATTTGAGTTGCGGTCGTCCCGCGAGCAGCGTGCCGATCCAGGCAAAGATCTGCACAGCCGTCGGCACCGCGACCGCCGTACTGGCCGACGAGAAGAATGCCAGCGCCAGATGCGGAATGCCCACAGTGAACATGTGGTGGACCCACAATCCGAAGCTGAGAAAGGCCAGCGCGATGATGCTGGCAACGATCCACATATAACCGATGATCTCGCGCCGCACGAGTACCGGCAGGACAGTGGAAACGACACCCGCCGCCGGCAGGAAGATGATGTAAACCTCCGGATGCCCGAACAGCCAGAACAGGTGCTGCCACAACAGCGAGGCGCCGCCGCGGGTCGGATCGAAGAAGGGCAGGTTGAAGGCGCGTTCGACCTCCAGCAGCACCGAGCCTACGATCAGCGGCGGGAAGCCGATCAGCATCATGAAGGCGGTGACCAGCATGTACCAGGCAAACAGCGGCATCCGCGACAGCGACATGCCCGGCGCACGGGTCTTGAAGATCGTCACGATGATCTCGACCGCTGCGGCCATCGCCGATATCTCGACGAAGGTCACGCCGATCAGCCACATATCGGCATTGATGCCGGGCGTGTAGGTGCGCGAGGAAAGCGGCGTATACATGAACCAGCCGCTGTCCGGCGCAAGGCCGAGCACAAGCCCCGCGATCAGGATCGAGCCGCCGAACACGTAGCACCAATATCCGTAGGCGCTCATGCGCGGGAAGGCCATATCGCGGGCGCCGAGCATCTTGGGCAGCAGATAGAACGACAGCCCCTCGAAGAGCGGGATGGCGAACAGGAACATCATCACCGTGCCATGCATGGTGAAGATCTGATTGTAAATTTCGGGTCCGACGAACGCGCTGCGCGGCGTTGCGAGTTGCGCGCGGATCAGCATGCCGAGCACGCCGCCGATTCCGAAAAAGACAAAAGCGGTGATGATGAAGCGGCGGCCGACGATGGAATGGTTCACTGCCGAAAGGCGACCGAATCCGGGCGGCGTGCCCCATATGGCATTCAGGGCCTTGTGCAGGCGAATGGGGCTCATCGCCGGGCTGGCGGCCGTTTGCGGTTCGGTCACGGCTGCGTCTCCGGACTGGTCGTGCCGGGTGCAGCGGCAGGGTTCGCAGCGGGCGCAAGCGCGCGGATCGCGTCTCTGAACTGCGCTTCGCTTGCGTGAACCTGAACCTCCATCAGCATGGCGGTGTGGTCGCGGCCGCAGAATTCCGCACATGAGCCGCGATAGATGCCCGCCGCATCGGCGCTCAGCACGATCACATTGGTATGGCCGGGAATGGCATCGATCTTTCCGGCAAGCCGCGGCACCCAGAAGGAGTGGATCACGTCGTCGCTGCGGACCTCGAGCCGCACAGGCATTGCCGCCGGCAAATGCAGGACATTGAGCGAATGCGCGGCGCTGCCGTCATCGTTGCGGTAGCTGAATTGCCATTCGAATTGCCGGGCCGTGACATCGATGGTGACAGCGGGGGCGTCGCCGCGGAACAGCAGTTTCTCGCCGCTCCATAACCCCACTATCATCAGCGGCGTCAATACGATGGCCGGCAGCACGAGCCCGCCGCCAACCAGCCAGACCCGCGGCGGGATGCCGCTGCCCAGGCCCGGCCGCACGAATCCGACAAGGAGAAGGATCAGAACAAGCGCGAACAGAAGGGCTGCGCCGGCCAGCATGATCCACCATAATGTCGCCACCGCTGCCGCCGAAGGCCCGGCCGGGTCGAGCGTCGACAGCGGGCCGGTGCAGCCGGACAGAACGAGGCCGGCCACGGCCAGCGACAACACGGGCCACGCAACCTTTTTGCCGCCGGAATCGTTTGTTCCCGATCGGCTCATGAGGCGCAGTAACTTCAGAGGTGGGACACCATGGCGAACCCGGTAATGGAAGAAGTCACCAAGAAGGACGTATCCTCGTATGTCGCGGTCGCCGGCCATCCGATCCACGCGATGATGGTGACGTTTCCGATTGCGCTCGTGATCTCGACCCTTGGCTGCGACATCTTCTACTGGTGGAGCGCCGATCCGTTCTGGCCGCGCGCCGCTTTGTGGGCGAGCGGCTTCGCCTTCTGGCTCGGCGTTCTGGCCAGCATCGCGGGCACGGCGGAATTGCTGCTGGTGGCGGGCATCCGCAGCCGCGCGGCAAGCTGGAATCACGCCGTCGCCGCGCTCACCATGCTGTCGATTGCCGGCACCAATTGGGGCATCCGCATCGGCAATCCGGAGGAGATCGTGCTGCCGGTCGGACTGGCCTTGTCGGCGCTGGCGAGCCTGTTTGTCGCCGTGGCCGGCTGGCATGGTGGGAAGCTGGTCTTCGATCATGGGATCGGGATCATGGTTTCGAGCAAGGACTGAAGCCCGCCCGGACGGAATAGCGGCGTTTGCAGGCTTGCCGCATCGATATGCGGCTTGGCGAGGACCAGCAGCAGGATCGCGCCAATCGCAACAAGCGTTGCGATCGTGGCCGCCACCTGCCGCCATCGCGCATAGCGGCCGCCCGACTCGAAAAGATGCAGCAGAATATAGCCATCGCGCACATGCAGCAGCGCCAGCATCCCCACCGCGACGAGTTTGAGCGCCATCCACAAGGTGAACACGTCGCGCAGGAAGATCAGCAACGTGCCCGCGACAATGGCGACGAAGGCTGCGGGCGACGTGATCTTGATGAAGAGCGTGCGGGTGAATCGCTGAAGGTCGTGCAGATCGGTACCGCGCAGCGTATTGCGGCGGACATAAAGGCTCGGCAACATCAGCAAGCCGGCGCACCAGACCATGAGTGCTGCGATGTGGATGATTTTGGTCCACGCAATCAGCATGCCGGCTCGGCGTTGGGATCGCGTTCGATCCGCTTGAGGAGCAGCGCCATCGCTGCGATCAGATAGGGGATCGAGGCCGGCACCCACATGATGAGCCCGGCCAGTTGCTGGTCGCCCAGAGCGGTCAGCCCATATGGCGCGGTGGTGATCAGGTGGAAGGCATAAAGCGGTTCGCGCGCAAATGTCAGCAGCGCACCCAGCATGCCCATCTGGATGATGCTGCCGAGCAGAAGCGCGAAGGCGGAGGCGACCGGGACCCGGTCCGACAGGATCGCCAGCCACAGCAGAACGCCGGAGACCAGAAGGCCCACTTCCATCAGCCAGTAGAACGGGACGCTCTCCAGCGTCAGCGCATAGACGGATGGCACATGCCACAGCCACATCCACACGACGCTTGAGCCGAATATCAGGGTCAGCAGACCGGAGGACATGCCGACCGACCGCCAGGGCTTCGGAAGCGCCAGAACGAGCAGCGGCGCGGCAATCGCCACCAGCACGACATGATGCACCGAGCGCGCGGAGAACAGGGCGGAGGTCAGCGCGCAGAACGGGGAGACAAGGACGATGAGCAGCACAGCCC
>JAEVZN010000566.1 GCA_023392205.1 Pseudomonadota bacterium | reverse complement strand
GGCTTTGGGCTGGGGCTCCTTCTGGGCGCGCTGCTCGCCTCGATTTTCGGGGTCTCCAGTTTCGAGGGCGCGTCCGGATATTTCGCGGGCCTGTTCGGTCTGGTCTTCGGACTTGCGGGCTTTATCGGCGGCATCGTCTGGGCTTTGCGCCGCTACGGCAGAGTGCGCGGGATCGGCGCGCTGGCCGGGAGAACCGCGCTCGCCATCGCCGTGGTGGCGCTGCTGGTGGCCGGAGGCGTCGCCTGGCGGCTGGCGATGGTGGAGCATTTCTCCGGTGCGAGCCCGCGCATGCAGTTCGAAATCCGCCTGCCCGAAGGCATGCCCGCACCGGACATGAAACGGATAGATGTGGAGATGCAGGCCGGTTCGCAAAGAAGCGGCGCGACCTTCGGCCAGCCCCGGCAAGAGGATGGCCGTGTCGTGCTTCCAGGAGCCATCCCGCTCTACACACGCACATCCCGGCGCATGCTGGTGCTGCGCATCCCCGATCAGCCGCGCGTTCTTTTCCGCATCGGGCTCGCATCCACGCCACGTGTGACGACGGAATTCGGGCCGTGGCAACGCGCGGATTTCATCGATGACGGCAAGCCCGATACGCAGCCGCGCAAGCCGCGCGACGATGAGGATTACGCGATCCGCTATTTCGTCGGCGAATAGCCTGCGTCAGCCCCGTCCCGGATAATTCGGGCTTTCGCGGGTAATCGTCACGTCGTGGACATGGCTTTCGCGCAGGCCGGCACTCGTGATCTTCACGAAGGTCGCCTTCTCGTGCAGTTCGGAGATGGTCGCCGCCCCGACATAGCCCATCGCCGCGCGCAGACCGCCCGACAATTGATGCAGCACGGTGGCGCTGGCGCCCTTGTAGGGCACCTGCCCCTCGATGCCTTCCGGCACGAGCTTGAGCGCGTCCTTGATGTCCTGCTGGAAATAGCGGTCGGCCGAGCCGCGCGCCATGGCGGCCACCGAACCCATGCCGCGATAGCTCTTGTAGGAGCGGCCCTGATACAGGAACACCTCGCCCGGCGCCTCGTCGGTGCCGGCCAGCAGCGAGCCGACCATGGCGCAATCGGCACCGGCTGCGATCGCCTTCGCAAGATCGCCGGAATATTTGATGCCGCCATCGGCGATCACCGGGGTATTGGATTTTCGCGCGGCATCCACCGCATCCATGATCGCGGTGAGTTGCGGCACGCCGACGCCCGCGACGATGCGCGTCGTGCAGATCGAACCCGGCCCGATCCCGACCTTGATGGAATCCGCGCCCGCATCGATCAGCGCCTTGGCGCCATCGGCAGTCGCGACATTGCCGGCGACCACCTGCACCTTGTTGGATTGCCGCTTGATGCGGTTCACGGCTTCGAGCACATGCTCCGAATGGCCATGCGCGGTATCGACGATCACCAGATCGACGCCGGCATCGATCAGCCGGATGGTGCGGTCGAAACCCTTGTCGCCGACCGTGGTCGCGGCGGCGACCCGCAGCCGCCCCTGCTCGTCCTTGCAGGCATGCGGATTGGCGACCGCCTTCTCGATATCCTTCACCGTCACGAGGCCGACGCAGCGATAATCCTCGTCGACCACCAGCAGCTTCTCGATCCGGTATTGATGCAGGAGACGCTTGGCCTCCTCCTGGCTGACGCCCTCGCGCACCGTGACCAGCCGGTCCTTGGTCATCAATTCGGAGACGCGCTGTGACAGATCGGTGGCAAAGCGCACGTCGCGGTTGGTGAGGATGCCGACCAGCTTGCCGGCCCGCGAGGTTCCACCGCCCTCGACCACCGGAATACCGGAAATGCCGTTTTCCTTCATCAGCGCGAAGGCATCGGCGAGCGAGGCATCCGGCGCAATGGTCACCGGATTGACCACCATGCCGGATTCGAACTTCTTCACCTGCCGCACCTGAGCGGCCTGTTCGTCAGGCTCCATGTTGCGATGAAGAACGCCGAGCCCGCCGGCCTGCGCCATGGCAATCGCCATGCGCGACTCGGTCACGGTATCCATCGCCGACGCGACGATCGGAATATTCAGCGCGATGTCACGCGTAATACGAGAGCGGATATCGACTTCGGAGGGCAGCACGCCGGACGGACCGGGCTGCAGCAGCACGTCGTCGAAGGTCAGCGCCTCGCGGAAGGCGCCATTGGAGGAATGCGATGCGGGGTTAGCCATTGCCATACCTAGCGATGGATTCGGGCTCCTGCAAGGCGGTCCGGAGGCCGTCCAAAAAGGAGCGCATGAAGCCGGTTGGCACGGGCGGATAGCATGGCCGGGGGCGGCAGCAAAGCCACCCGTTCAGCCTGTCCCGCGCAATCTTTCGGCGGCCGATGGATCAGCGGAAAGTAGGTCTCCACCCCTCGGGCAAACAGGTTCGGCTGCCCTGCGAAAGCATCAACCGCCAGTCTGCGCGCGGCCGGGGCCTGATGGCGCTTCCTTGCGGGCAGCGGTCCATTTCCCATTGGACTCGCCACTCATCTCGCCAGATACATTATTGCCATCCACACGGCCGGTATATCGGGTGCCGCCGACCTTGAAAGTGATGGTGTCGCCTCGCAGGCGACCGTCACTGATCGCAACACGTTTGCCATCAACCGACAGCGTGCCGGAGATCTTCTGGAAGTCCTGCTTCAGTGTCAGTTCGCCCTTGTCCCATCGCCACGTGCCCTCAACCTGGGCCGGCACGATGTACAGATTGACCGTGCACCATCTGTAGCAATTGTCCTCGACTTTCACGATCTCGTCCGGTTCCCAATATGGAATCCGGTACGTGTTGATGACGATGCGGGTGCCCGGCTGCAGCGCCAGGAATTTGGGCATCAGCCTCGTGAAGTGCTGGGGCAGAAGAAACAGCGGCAGGACCGTCGCTTGCGAGAAGTCATAGGCAAACATGTCGCCCTGCACGAAGCTGGCCTTGTCGGCA
>JAEVZN010000544.1 GCA_023392205.1 Pseudomonadota bacterium | reverse complement strand
GCGCAACACATGCCGCCCGTCAGGGTCTAACCTCCCGCCCGGCAACCGGACCCGGCCGCCAAGTTTCGACAACCACTGGACACCGCAATGACCGAGACGAATTTCGATATCATCATCATCGGCTCCGGACCCGGCGGCTATGTCGGCGCCATTCGTGCCGCCCAGCTCGGTTTCAAGACGGCGATTGTGGAGCGTGATTTTCTGGGTGGTATCTGCTCGAACTGGGGCTGCATTCCGACCAAGGCGCTGCTGCGCTCCGCCGAAATCTACCATTACATGCAGCACGCCAAGGATTATGGATTGTCGGCCGATAACATTTCGTTCGATCCGGCGGCCGTGATCAAGCGCTCGCGCGGCGTGGCCGGCCGGATGAATACCGGCGTCGGCTATCTGATGAAGAAGAACAAGATCAGTGTGATCTGGGGCGAGGCGGCCATCGAGGCGCCGGGCAAGATCACCGTCAAGGCAAGCAAGACGCCGGCGCCGAAAGATGCGCTCGGTGCGGGCAATTACCAGGCCAAGCACATCATCGTTGCGACCGGTGCGCGCCCGCGCGCCTTGCCGGGGCTTGAGCCGGACAAAAAGCTGGTCTGGACCTATTTCGAGGCCATGAACCCGGACAAGATGCCGATGTCGCTTCTGGTCGTTGGCTCCGGCGCCATCGGTATCGAGTTCGCGAGCTTCTATCGCACCATGGGCGCCGAGGTCACGGTCGTCGAGGTGCTGCCGCAGATCCTGCCGGTCGAAGACGCCGAGATCGCCGCCTTCGCGCGCAAGCAATTCGAGAAGCAGGGCATCAAGATCATGTCCGGCGCCAAGGTGACGAAGCTCGACAAGAAGACCGACAGCGTCACCGCCACCATCGAGGACGGCAAGGGCGGCACACAGACGCTGACCGTCGATCGCGTCATCTCCGCGGTCGGCGTGGTCGGCAATGTCGAGAATATCGGGCTTGAGAAAGTGGGCGTGAAGCTCGATCGCGGTCTCGTCGCCATCGATCCATATTGCAAGACCAACGTGAACGGCATCTACGCCATCGGCGATGTCGCAGGCCCGCCGATGCTCGCGCACAAGGCCGAGCATGAGGCCGTCATCTGTGTGGAAGCGATCCAGGGCATGCATCCGCATCCGATGGACAAGCTGCTGATCCCCGGCTGCACCTATTGTTTCCCGCAAATCGCTTCGGTGGGGCTGACCGAGCAGGCGGCCAAGGACAAGAAGCTGGACATCCGCGTCGGACGTTTTCCGTTTGTGGGCAACGGCAAGGCCGTGGCGCTCGGCGAGGATCAGGGCATGGCCAAGGTGATCTTCGACAAGAAGACCGGCCAGCTGCTCGGCGCGCATCTGGTCGGACCGGAAGTTACCGAACTGATCCAGGGCTTCGTGGTCGCCATGAATCTGGAAACCACCGAAGAAGAACTGATGCACACCATCTTCCCGCATCCGACTCTGTCGGAGACGATGAAGGAGGCCGTGCTCGATGCCTATGGCCGCGTCCTCAATATGTGACGGAAACAGGGCTTGTGGCGCCGTGTGAGCGTGCGGACCGGACACTCGGCCGCGCGCGCCTTGCGGACTCTATTGGCAGTCCGTAAGTAGGCAGGGCAGGCCCCTTCAAGCAGTACCGGTTAGATATCTGCCCGTGACCGTCATCATCGACACCATTTCGCAGCCGCGGCCGCGCCACCCGGAAAAGGCCGGGCGCCCGGACACGCCGATGCTGCGCAAGCCGGACTGGATCAGGGTGAGGGCGCCGGTGTCCAAAGGCTATGCCGCGACCCGGGCCATCGTGCGCGAGAACAAGCTGGTCACGGTCTGCGAAGAGGCCGGTTGCCCGAATATCGGCGAGTGCTGGGACAAGAAGCACGCCACGTTCATGATCATGGGCGATACCTGCACCCGCGCCTGCGCCTTCTGCAATGTGAAGACCGGCTTGCCCGGCCCGCTCGACACGCACGAGCCGCAGCATGTCGCGGAGGCGGTCGCAAAGCTCGGGCTTGCACATGTCGTCATCACCTCGGTCGATCGCGACGATCTGCCGGACGGTGGCGCCGACCATTTCGCCCGCACCGTGCGGGCGGTCCGGGAGCTGTGCCCGTCGACCACCATCGAGATCCTGACGCCGGACTTCCTGCGCAAGGACGGCGCCCTCGAGCAGGTGGCGGCGGCGCGGCCCGATGTCTTCAACCACAATCTGGAAACTGTGCCGTCGCGCTATCTGACCGTGCGGCCGGGCGCGCGCTATTTCCATTCCATCCGGCTGTTACAGCGCGTGAAGGAGATCGATCCGGCGATCTTCACCAAGTCCGGCATCATGGTCGGGCTTGGCGAGGAGCGGAACGAAGTGCTGCAATTGATGGACGATCTGCGGTCCGCCGATGTCGACTTCCTGACCATCGGCCAATATCTGCAACCGTCGCGCAAGCATCATGCGGTGGCCCGCTTCGTGACACCTGACGAATTCAAGTCCTATGAATCCGTCGCCTATGCGAAGGGTTTTCTGATGGTGTCGGCGTCGCCATTGACGCGCTCGTCGCATCACGCCGGAGAGGATTTCGAAAAGTTGCGGGCTGCGAGGCAGGCACGCCAGCATTCCCGGCCGGCCTGAGCTGCGTCCGGATGCCTGAATTCTCAACCACGCGGCGGGTACGCCACACGGCTTCGGACATGTTCGATCTGGTGGCCGATGTCGAGCGTTACCCTGAATTCGTGCCGCTGTGCCAGGCGCTGCGCATTCGCAGCCGCACCGAACAGCCCGAAGGCATTGTCAGCATCGTCGCCGACATGACGGTCGCCTACAAACTGATCCGCGAGACATTCCGCAGCCGCGTCACGCTGGATCGCGCCAATCTGCGCATCCTCGTGGAATATCTCGATGGCCCGTTCAGCAAGATGGAAAACCGCTGGGAATTTCACGCGGTGCAGGAGCGCCTCAGCGATGTCCGCTTTTTCATCTCCTACGAATTCCGTAGCCGCACTCTCGGATTGCTGATGGGGGCGATGTTCGAGACCGCCTTCCGCAGGTTTTCGCTGGCTTTCGAGCGCCGGGCCGACCAGGTTTATGGGCGCGGAGCCCGGCTGGCCTGACCGGCCTTGTTCGCGCGCTCAGCCTG
>JAEVZN010000503.1 GCA_023392205.1 Pseudomonadota bacterium | reverse complement strand
GTGAGTTTCCGGCCTCGCGGTCAGGTCTTGCCGCGCAACGTTCGCGCTGGATCCACGGCAATCTCGAGGTCATGCTGAATTATGCACCCGCCCTGATTGGCAGCAGCTTGCGTCGGATGGACCCGCGCGCTCTGGCGCTTGGCTTCGATCTGCTGATCCCGCCGCTCACGGTGCTGCTGTTCGTCAATACTTTGGCATTGACCTGCATGGCGGCATGGATGCTGGTCTCGGGCGATCGAAATCCTTTCTTGGTCAGCTTTTCAGGCTTTTCGCTCCTGGTCGCGGCGCTCGCCCTGATATGGGTCTTTCGTGTGCGAAAGACCGTTGCCTTGGGCGATTTCCGGCAATTGCCCGGCTTCTTCCGGATGATCCTCGATATCATCCTGAATTTTGGCACCGGCAAACGGTCCGGCTGGACACGATCCGACCGGTCCTGACATCGCCGTCGCCTGCGACTGTGACTGTGACCGTCAGTCGTCGGAGCGCGGCGTGGTCTTCAGGGCCTGCAGCTTTTCCCACGGGAAGCCCTGCAGGCGGGCACTCGCAGAGCAGGACCAGCGGAACAGGCGCGGACATCGCAAGATCCCATCCTTGCCGTAATAAGGATGGCTGCCGCGGGTGCTTTTTGGCTTTTCGGCATAGAACGCCACTGCGCCAGCGGTGTCGCGCAGCACCATTCCGTAACGCTGCACGGCCTTGGCCAGCATCCGCGCATACGGGTCCATGTCGAGTGCGTCGAGATCGAGATCTGCCGGAAAGCGGAATGTCGCGCCCTGCGGAATGGCATCCGGATCGTCCCGGACTCCGTCGGTTCGCTGGGCCGGGTCGGTCCAGACATGCGCGCGCGCCTCGGGAATTGCGAAATGCAGGGCATGTTCGATCACACCGCTGCGCTGCTCGTCGATTGTCATCAGGCCGCCAAGCAAAGCAAGACCCGTGGCCGCGGTTCCGAACCTGTAGCCTTCAGGCGGCGTGACATAGTAACCGGGATTGGATGCCAGGTTTTCGATCTTGCCGCCCCATGCCGCACGCCATTCCGGCTTCATCTGACCTGCGGAATTCCGAACCTTGCGTCCGGTCTTCTCGAGGAGCCAGAATTCCCAGTAGCGTCCGGTGGAGGGCTGATAGATGATGGCCTCGCGGTCGGTGCCGCGCGCTGGCGCGAAGTTATCCGGAAGCGGCACCGCATCCCAGGCCTCCTGCAGAGGCGCGAAACTCCAGTCCGGTTCGTGCGGGCGATGCGCCTTGACGGCGACGGTCGGCTGGTCTGCACCCACGATATAGACCGGCGGCGAATATTGGTCGAAATTGACCGTTGGCTTCCCGTAATGCGTTTTGATCTGGCTCAGCAGATCCGCGACCCACAGGTCGGATTTCTCATCGATCTCCGCGTCCGGTGAAAGCGGGCGATGCACATAGCTGTCGCGCGCGAATTGCCGGTCCGGCTTTATGATAATCGACGCACTATCGGAATCGGGGACGGTTGCGAATGAGCGCAGCGACACCGTCAGAGCGACGACGGGCAAGATGGCAAGCACGATAAGCGCCGGAGACCGCAGCATCGGATCACACTAGATCGCCTGTGGACTGGCGGCAAACTCCACGCGCCCCGCGAAGTAGGCCCGATTTCTTTCTCACACGCGTAGCTCGGAAAGAACATGCTTTCTATGGCGCGAAGATAGTAGAAAAATCTTATTTTATGGAGAGTATTGCGGCTGAGAGGGAAAATTATTCTATGGCGTCCATTCGGTTCTTCGCAGGCTTGTTGGAGCTATCCTTATGAGACGTTTACTTTCAGTCGTCGCGATTGTCGTGGCTGCCATTCACGCAAGCCACAGCGGTGCCGTGGCCAAGGAATTCCCGGATCGCCCGGTCACTGTGATCGTACCTTTTGCCGCCGGCGGGCCGACCGATGTGCTCATTCGCACGCTTGCCGAACGTATGCGCGAGAGCCTCGGTCAGTCGGTGGTGGTGGAAAACGTCACTGGCGCCGCAGGCACAATCGGGGTTACCCGGGCGGTTCGTGCACCAGCCGACGGATACACCTTGAGCTTCGGGCACTGGAGCACGCATGTCATTAACGGCGCGGTCTATCCGTTGCCATTCGACTTGCTCACCGATCTGCAACCGGTCGCAATGCTGACCAGCTATCCGATGCTGCTTGTGTCCAAGAACGACATCCCTGCCAAGGACCTGAAGGAATTCGTCGCTTGGGTGAAGGCAAATCAGGAAAAGGCTTCGGTCGGCAGTATCGGAGCCGGGAGCGCTGCGCATGTCGCAGGCGTCTATTTCGAGAATATCGCGGGCGTGAAGTTGAACTACATTCCCTATCGTGGTGCAGCGCCGGCTATGCAGGATCTCCTCGCCGGCAATATCGATTTCATGTTCGATCACGTTGCCAATGCCTTGCCGCATGTCCGCGATGGCCGGATCAGGGCTTATGCGGTGACATCGAACGAGCGCCTGCCGTCGGCGCCGGAGATTCCAACGGTCGATGAGGCCGGGCTGCCAAAATTGCATGTGTCCATCTGGTTCGGTCTTTGGGCGCCAAAAGGCACGCCGAAGGAGGCAATTGAGAAGCTCAATGCGGCCGTACGCGACGCGCTCGCCGATCCGGCCATCGCCGAGAAACTGGCGTCGCTCGGGCAGGTGATTCCACCGCTCGCGCACCAGACGCCGGAAGCGCTGGCGGCCCACCAGAAGGCGGAGATCAACAAGTGGTGGCCGATCGTCAGGACGGCTAACATCAAGATAGATTCGAAGTAATTCCATACACCATGGATGGAGCGCCGGTGCAGCTTGCCTGCACCGGCATTTGATCGTTAGACGTGAATGCAAAGCCTGCAGGGTGAAGACACACGAGATGCCGGACACGACAATCGACTATTTCGACGCTATGTCATCGCCCTGGACCTATCTCGGCCATAAGCGCTTCGAGGCGCTAGCGCAGCGTTTCGGGCTGACAATCCGGCACAAGCCGATGGACCTGCTCAAGGTTTGGTCGGTATCGGGCGGGTTGCCGCTCAAGCAGCGCGCGCAACAGCGACAGGCCTACCGGCATCTGGAGCTGAAACGCTGGAGCGAAATCCTTCAGGTGCCCTGCAATCTGGAGCCCGCCTATCATCCGGTCGCAGATCGCCGGGCCTGCTATCTGGTGATCGCGGCCATGCAGCGCGGCCTCGACTGGAGCACGCTGACGCATGCGCTCCTGCGCGCGGTGTGGGTCGAGGAGCGCAATATCGCCGATCATGAGACGCTGGTGGCGATTGCCAACGAAAGTGGGCTCGACGGCCGCGCCCTTCTGGCGGCCACCGAGGACGAGGCGGTCAAAGCCGAATACCAGGCCAATACTGAAGAGGCGATAGCACTCGGCGTCTTCGGGGCACCAACATATATTTATGAAGGTGAGATGTTCTGGGGGCAGGACCGTCTGCTGATGCTGGAATGGCGGCTGAGCCAGAAGGCCGGGCGGAACGTGAGCGGGTATAATTTCGGCTGAAGGCTTTGCCTACCGCCAACCCATGGCGGGGGCGACATGTTTGAGGATCGCCTCGATCACATGTGCGTTGTAATCAACGCCGAGTTGGTTCGGCACGGTCAGGAGCAGCGTGTCGGCTTCAGCGATGGCTTCGTCCTCGGCGAGCTGCTTGACGAGGACATCCGGTTCGGCCGCATAGCTGCGGCCGAAGATTGCCCGCGTCTTCTCGTCGAGATAGCCGATGGAATCCGCATCCTGCCCCGCACGCCCGAAATATTCGCGGTCGCGATCGTCCACCAGAGCGAAGATGCTGCGGCTGACCGATATGCGCGGTTTACGCGCATGACCGGCTGACGCCCAGGCGTCGCGATAGGCGCGGATCTGCGCCGCCTGCTGGACGTGGAAGGGCTGGCCGGTCTCGTCATTCTTTAGCGTCGAGCTTTGCAGGTTCATGCCGAGTTGCGCGGCCCAGATGGCGGTGGCATTGGACGCCGCACCCCACCAGATGCGCTCGCGCAAGGTTTCGGAATGCGGCTCGAGCCGCAGCAGACCGGGCGGATTCTGAAACATCGGCCGCGGATTGGGCTGCGCGAAGCCTTGTCCGCGCAGCACATCCAGGAACACCTCTGCGTGCCGCCGTCCCATATCGGCATCGTTTTGCCCCTCCGGCGGCTGGTATCCGAAATAGCGCCAGCCATCCATAACCTGTTCGGGCGAGCCGCGGCTGATCCCCAATTGCAAGCGCCCGCCGGCAATGAGGTCGGCTGCGCCGGCATCCTCCGCCATGTAGAGCGGATTTTCGTACCGCATGTCGATCACGGCCGTACCGATCTCGATGCGGCGGGTTTTCGCGCCCACGGCCGCCAGAAGCGGGAAGGGCGAGGCGAGTTGCCGGGCAAAGTGATGGACGCGGAAATAGGCACCGTCTGCACCCAGTTCTTCTGCCGCGACCGCCAGATCGATGGATTGAAGCAGGGCGTCGGATGCGGACCGCGTTTGCGAATGCGGCGAAGGAGTCCAATGCCCGAAGGAGAGAAAACCGATTGATTTCACAGGAGTCTCGTATGGATGGCGTTCGTGCAGCCGATGCGCATGCCGGCAAGGTTCACATTGCCGCAGCGTGTGTCTGCATGCACACGCGAACTATAGCCGGTGAGCGGAGAAGTCCAATTGCGGTTGTGCATAGCACGCATACGCAGCAGATGCTTGCGGGTATGGCCCAATTATAAGGCAGATGAGTGTCTCGGGCGCTCGGGTCTCGCTCCTTATCGATGGCATAAGAACTAGAAATTTCCATCATGTGACATCGCAAGCTAGCCTTTCCACATGAGCGCGCTGCTAGGTCATGTGGTGAGGGACATATGAAACTGACGGTCAAACTGAACGGCAAGGCAGCGACAGCCGATATCGAACCCGAGACATTGCTGTCGGATTTGCTGCGGGAGAAACTCGGTCTGACCGGGACGCATGTCGGCTGCGATACCAGCCAGTGCGGCGCCTGCGTCGTGCATGTCGATGGAGCCTCGGTCAAAAGCTGTACCGCCTTGGCGCTGTCCGTCGATGGCCGCGAAGTGATAACCATCGAAGGGGTCGCTCTCAACGGAAAGCTGCACGCCATGCAGC
>JAEVZN010000536.1 GCA_023392205.1 Pseudomonadota bacterium | reverse complement strand
ATGCTCGGGAAGAAAATCAAAGCCCGCCGATAGCCGCCTGAATGTGATATCTGCCAGCAAACCGGAGGCGCGGCATAACATGGCGGGGCCGACGTCCTCAACCGGCGGGCAGTGCACCCCCGGCAATTTCCTGTTCGGAAATGACGACGGACGCGGTCAAGGCAAGATTATTTTTTCGCCCTGCATCCCGATCTTGCAGAAAACCAGACGGGTTATGCCAACGAGGGCGACGCCGCATCCTCGGGCACCATAGGACGGCAGCATGCGTCGTCGGCAGCACTCATCCCCAGACCGCTTTCGCCGTCGCCACTTCCAGTTCAAGCTTTTTGCGCTGGTCGCTCTCTGTCACCGGATTACCGGCCACCGTCGAGGCAAAGCCGCATTGCGGCGAAATCGCAAGCCGGTCGAGATCGATATATTGTGTGGCCTCGTCGATCCGCCGTTTCAGCACATCTGCATGTTCAAGTACCGGCATTTTGCTGCTGATCAGCCCCAGCACGACACCCTTGTTCTTCACGAAACGCAACGGCTTGAAATCACCCGCCCGCTCGGTGTCGTATTCCAGCAGGAAGTGATTGACCCTGGTGCCTGAAAAGAAGCGCTCGGCGACCGATTCATACCCTCCGGCACCGAGATAATGTCCCTTGAAATTGCCGCGGCACATATGCACGCCAAACACCACGTCGGACGGCGCGCCGGCAATCGCGTCGTTGATGCTCTCGATATACATCTCGACCAGATGGTCGGGCTTCATGCCGGCGTCCTCCACCTGTTTGCGGATGGAAGGATCGCAGAGCAGCGCGATCGCGACTTCATCGAGCTGGATATACTTGCAGCCGGCTGCCGCGAGACCGGCAATCTCCTGGCGAAAAATGCCGTTGAGGTCGGCAAAGAAACCTTCCGCATCCGGGTAGGCTGAGGGATCTGCAAAATCCGTCGCACGGTAGAAGTGCATGGTCGACGGCGCCGGCAGGGTGATCTTCGGCGTCACGCGGGTCACCTCGCGCAGAAACTCGAATTCGTCCAGCGCCAGCGGCTGATTGCGCCTGAGCTTCGCCTCGGCATACGGCGCCGTGAAATCCACCTCATGACCGCTGTCGTCGCGAAACTTGAACAGCGCAGGCTTGATGACGAAACCGTCGATGCGCTCCACGAAGCGTCCCCAATAGGAACCACGCCGGAATTCGCCGTCGGTCACCACCTGAAGTCCGGCCTCCTCCTGCATTTTCACGACGTCGCGGATGCACTGATCCTGAATCTGTGCAAAATGCGCGTCGCCGATGCGCTTACCCATGTGATCCTTGAACGCCTGCCGCAATACCGGCGGACGCAATAGGCTTCCGACATGGTCGGCGCGGAATGGCGGACGGCCCTGCGGCTTTTCAATCATGGATGTCTCCCCGGCTCGGATTTTCTATAGGCTTATAGATGAAATCTAGATCGAACGCCTCGACCAGCGCAAGTGCGATCAGAAATACCGCTGTGCGCCGCAGCAAGGCCGTCCCCGCACCGCCTCCCTCTCTAACTCCCACCAAGAAGCGCACGCATCGCAGATCTGCCGAAATCATCGAGGCGGCGGCGCAGGTCTTTGCCGAGCGCGGATATCATGGCGCGACCACACAGGACATCGCCGACGTTCTGAATATCCGGCAGGCCAGTCTCTATTATTATTTCCCATCCAAGGAAGTGGCGCTGGAGGTCGTGTGCATGCGTGGCGTGGACGGCTTCTTTGACCGCGCGCGAGCCATAGCCGAAGGGCCAGGCACGCCTTCGGAACGCCTGGCCGCATTGATGCGCGCGCATATTGCGCCGATCCTCGACCGGCATAACTTCATGAAAGTGTTTCTGACGCAGCGGCAATTTCTCCCCGCCCATAGCCGCCGCAAGGTGGGCAAAGGATCGCGCGGTATCGAGACAATTTTTGAGACCGTGATCCGGGACGGGCAACGCTGCGGAGATTTTCGCAAGGATGCGGATGCCCGCATTGCAACGCTCACCTTGCTCTCGATGCTCAATGGATGCGCCGCCTGGTTTGGTCACGAACAGGTCTCGCTCGATCGGATCGGCGATCAATTCGTTGCCTTTGCACTGCACGGCCTCGGTGCAGGTGGCGCGCATGGCGGGCAGGCCTGATCTGAGGGCAGGTTCCTTTTTTTGATTGACCTATAGAATTTCCGCTGCTGAAATGCCCGTCAATGAGCCGCATAGCGGCCGGCGCAGTCTGCAACACGTTTGCGCAGAAAATACGGGAGGTCGGCATGGCATTGTCAGCAACTGACATCACGGATCCGTGCGGGAGATGCTGAAGCGCCGCAACGACGCTGGCTTTCCAATTGCTGAACTCTTAGAGCCAGGTCTGGGTAAATACGCATCTGTCGAATTTGTGTTGCGCGTATTCTGGCGTCCCGCCTGAATACGGCAAATGGAGCAGCGATCGATGTCAGATCTGTCGCCGATGTTCCAGACATTGCGAGGCAAGACCGCGCCCGGCCTGATCGCTGAACACGCGCGGACGAAGCCGCATGCCGTCGCCTATCGCGCCAAGTCGCTCGGCCTCTATCGCGAGCGGAGCTGGAACGATTATGCGGCCATGGTCGGCCGACATGCACTGGCCTTGCGCGGCCTCGGGCTTGAAAAGGGCAACCGCGTCGCAATAATGGGAGACGCCTGCGAGGAATGGGCGCTCTGCGACATGGCGGCGCAAGCCTGCGGCGCCATTGTGTACGGAATCTATCCGACTGCTTCGGTTTCCGAAATCGAATACCAGATGAAAGATGGCGGGGCGTCCATCTTTATCGCCGAGGATCAGGAATATATCGACAAGATCCTTCAGGTGGCCGACCGGCTACCCGACCTGAAATGGATCCTTGTCATCGACGATTCCGCGATGTTCGATTACGGCCATCCGAAGCTGAAGGCGCTCTCGGACGTGCTGTCGGCAATTCCCGACGACAAAGCCGCCAATGTCGCCGCACTGGACAAGCTGACATCCGAACTCGTTGGCAGCGACCCGGCCTTCATCGTCTACACCTCCGGCACCACCGGAAATCCGAAGGGCGCGCTGATCTCGCATGGAAAGCATCTCGCCGGCGTCTATGCCATCGTCGATCACTATCCGACATTGATGCAGAAGGATCATCGCACCGTCGTCTTCCTGCCACTGTGTCACATCTTCGGGCGGGATGTCGCCATCACCTTGCCGCTGGTTTCGCACCTCGTGCCGCATTACGGCGAGGATTCCGACGACCTGATGACGACCATGTTCGAGGTGGCACCCACCGCCCTGTTCACGGTGCCACGCTACATGCAAAAATTCGCGTCCCAGGTGCTTGTCGGTCTGAGTACGACATCGCCTGCCAAACGCGCGATTTACAATACGGCGATGAAGCTCGGACGCGTGGCCGCGCGGGGCCGCGG
>JAEVZN010000377.1 GCA_023392205.1 Pseudomonadota bacterium | reverse complement strand
CCACTTGCCTTTGCTCATGTCCGATTGTCGATTCTCACAAAGAAGAGCCGGGAGCAGAACTTGTACAGAATTTTGCAGAACAGCGCAGAAGTCGTGCAGAAACTCACCAGAATAGCGCCAGAACCAGCCGTGTTCTCCGGCATGCCGGGCCGTTCTTGCGCATCCGCTCCGGTCTTCGGGCCGGTACGGATGTGCGTAGCATAACCATGCAAAATCTGCACCCGACAGCGATAATTCGGTAAACACCGGTCCCGGCGAAACACTCCCGACCGCCCGAATGCCCTGCCCTTCTGCACGCGAGACCTGCCGCCATGCGCATCGCCACCTGGAACATCAATTCGATCCGCCAGCGGCTGGACAATCTCGTCGCCTGGCTCGGCGAGTGCCAGCCCGACATCGTGTGCCTGCAGGAGACCAAGATCACCGACGATGCCTTCCCGCGCAAGCCCTTGGAAGATCTCGGTTATAACGTCGCCATCCACGGCCAGAAGACCTTCAACGGCGTCGCCATCCTGTCAAAGGCGCCTCTGGAAGAGGTGACGGCAGGACTGCCCGGCGATCCCGACGACGACCATGCAAGGTTTCTGGAGGCCGTGATCTCCGACAATGGCGCGATCCTGCGCGTGGCCTGCCTTTATCTGCCGAACGGAAATCCGGTCGCCAGCGAGAAATATCCCTACAAACTGAAGTGGATGGACCGGCTTCGCGCCTACGCGCATGAGCGCCTTAAACTGGAAGAATTGTTCGTGATGGCGGGCGACTACAATGTCATCCCGGCACCGGAAGACGTCCATAATCCCGCCGCCTGGGCGGACGATGCGCTGTTCCGGCCGGCCACCCGCGACAGGTTTCGCAGCCTGACCGGTCTCGGCCTGACCGATGCCGTGCGGGCGGTCAGCGATGCGCCGGGCCTCTATACATTCTGGGATTATCAGGCCGGCGCCTGGCAGAAGAACAATGGCATTCGGATCGACCACCTGCTGCTATCGCCGCAGGCCGCGGACCGGCTGACCGGCGCCGGGATCGACAAGCATGTGCGCAACTGGGAAAAGCCGTCCGACCATGTTCCGGTCTGGATCGATCTCGCCTGAGCAATTCCGCTCAAGTCTTTCAGGTCACTCTGAAAAGCAGGCCTGCGCGAGGCCTCAATAATCCCGGCGCTCGTTCATGTAGCGCTCGAGATAGACCACGGCGAGCTGCCGCTCTGCGTCGGTCGCCTGCTTGAAGGCCGCCTCGTGCAATTCCACGACCCATTTGGCGCCGCCGGCATTCTCGCGCGCGAGAGTGAGCCACATCAGTCCGCGTGCGGCCTGGCGCGGGACATGTTCGCCCTTGAAGATCAGGCTGCCGAGCAACGCCTGGGCGCGTGGCTGGCCCTTCTGTGCAGCCAAATGCAGCCAGCGGACGGCCTGCCGGGCGTCCTGCCGGATGTCCGAATGCGCGCCGGTGGAAGCGAGGATCAGCTTGCCCAGATTGTATTGCGCGTCGGGATCGCCGAAATACGACGCCGCATAGGCGTACATCTCGCGCGCGCGCGCAGGATCAGCCTTCACCTGCGTGTCCGGGATGCCTTCCAGATAATAATGGCCAAGCTGTACGAACGCGTTGGCAACGAAACGCGCCTGCGGCAGATGCGGCGATTCCTCGGCGTGCATATTGGCAATGCGGCTAAAATACTGGAAAGCCCGCAATTCGTTACGCTGGACGCCGTCGCCGTCAGCATACATGCGGCCGAGCTTCCATTGGGCCATCGTATGCCCTTGATCGGCCGCGTATTGCAGGGCGGACAGGGCCTTGTCGTTCTCCCCTACTTTCAGGGCCGTGGTGGCGGACCGGACCGCCTCAAGGGCCGTTACCGGCGGCTTCGCATTCGAGGGCGAGCGGGTGCCGTCAAAAGCGAACGCCGGCGCCAGCGACAGCGCGCAGGTGAAGATCGACAGGCGTGCGACCCTATTGATCTGCATAACACGTCGTCTCGGCTTTTGCGCCGGGATGGGTCACGGCACCATTGACGGCCGAACCCACCTGCTGCGCATATTTCCACAGATAGCCCGAGCCGTAGTCGCTCTCGCGCGCCTGCCATTGCGACTGGCGCGTCTTGAGTTCGACATCGGACAATTTGACATTCAGAGTCCCGTTCTCGGCATCGAGCTCGATGATATCGCCATCCTTCAGAAGCGCGATCGGCCCGCCAACCGCCGCTTCAGGACCGACGTGGCCGACACAGAAGCCGCGCGTCGCCCCGGAAAAACGCCCGTCGGTGATCAGCGCCAGCTTGTCGCCCATCCCCTGGCCGTAAAGGGCCGCCGTCGTCGACAGCATTTCCCGCATACCGGGCCCGCCCCGCGGTCCCTCATAGCGGATGACCAGAACTTCGCCTTCCTTGTAATTGCGATTTTTCACCGCTTCGAAACAGGCTTCCTCGCCATCGAAGCAGCGGGCCGGTCCGGTGAATTTCAGGTTGTGCATGCCAGCGACCTTCACGATCGCTCCTTCAGGCGCAAGGTTGCCCCTCAGTCCCACCACGCCACCGGTGGCGAGGATGGGATTGGAGGTCGGACGCACGACGTCCTGTTCTGGATTCCACTTCACGGATTTCAAATTCTCGGCAATCGTTCGACCTGTAACGGTCATGCAATCCCCGTGGAGATGGCCTCCGTCGAGCAAGGCTTTCATCACCAGCGGGATGCCGCCTGCTTCGAATAAATCCTTGGCAACATAACGGCCGCCCGGCTTCAAATCCGCGATATATGGTGTCCTTTTGAAGACTTCCGCGACGTCGAAAAGTGTGAACTCAATACCCGCTTCATTGGCAATTGCGGGCAGATGAAGCGCTGCATTGGTCGATCCGCCCGATGCGGCGACGGTTGCGGCGGCGTTTTCCAGCGCTTTGCGGGTCACGATGTCGCGCGGACGAAGTCCGGAGCGAACCAGATCCATGATCTGCTCGCCGGCGGTCATGCAAAATTGATCGCGCATTTCGTAGGGCGCAGGCGCGCCGGCCGAATAGGGCAGCGCCAGACCGATGGCTTCCGACACCATCGCCATAGTGTTGGCAGTGAATTGTGCGCCGCACGCGCCGGCCGAAGGACACGCAACCTGCTCCAGCCCGAAAAGGTCTTCGTCGCTCATGGCGCCGACCGAATGTTTGCCGACGGCCTCGAACACGTCCTGCACGGTGACCTGCTGGCCCTTGAAGGTGCCGGGCAGGATCGACCCGCCATAGATGAAAATCGATGGCACGTTCAAACGCACCATCGCCATCATCATGCCGGGCAGCGACTTGTCGCAACCGGCAAGCCCGACCAGCGC
>JAEVZN010000304.1 GCA_023392205.1 Pseudomonadota bacterium | reverse complement strand
AATCGCGCAGCATATCCTCCGACTTCATGATCGACACCCAGGGGCTCAGGTTCTTCTCGCTGAGCTTGGAATGGAAGGCCGGGATCGACACCGACGCGACGGCAGGCGGCGGCAGTTTCAGGAACTTGGCAACGACCGCACGCGCCTCATCCGGATTGGCATGCGCATAGGCGGAGCCTTCATCGAAGCCCGCGCGATACGCCTTGATGGCATCCGGATTGGCATCGGCCCATGAGCGTTTCGCCGAGAACAGAGTGATGCTCATCCCTTCAGGCAGTTCGCGGACATGACGTGCGAGAATTTCGCCGGCCTTGTTTCCGGTGATCCGGCTCATGAACGGCTCAATGGCCACCACCGCATCGACGGAGCCTCCCTTGAGAATTCCCTCCATCAGCGGGAATTGCGTCTCGACGAACTCGACCTTCTTCCAGTCGACACCTTTCATGTTCAGCCATTCGCGGAACATCACATGCAAAGCCGCATTCAGGCCCGGCACGCCGACTTTCTTGCCAACGAAATCGGCCGGCGTCTTGATGTTGGATTCGGGCCGCACGACCACGCCGAAATTATTGTCGGTCTTGATGGTTTCGGTATAGCCGGACACAGCCACATGATCGAGGCCGCCACTCAGCGCCTGCAGCATCACGGTGGCCGTCGGCATGGTGATGTCCACCTCTCCGCTTTCGAGCGCCGCGGGATTCTGCGAATTGAGCGGGATTGGCTTCAGCGCCACTTCGATGCCGTGCTTGGCGAAGAATCCCTTTTCTTGGGCCAGAAGAATTGGCGCAAGATCGAACACCATTTGATGTCCGAACGTGACCTTTTTCTGCGCAAGGGCCGGAGCCGCCGTCAATGCGGCAGCCATGGCACCGGCCAGAGTGATTGTCAGAAGTCTCTTCATGCTTTCCTCCATTGGATGAGTAAGTCAGCGCGGTTGACCCCGCGTCTTTGCGACAAGTATTTTGGCGATACGTGCTCCAAACTCCATAACCTTTCAGATCATGCACCGACAGCCTTCGCGCGCTGAAGATCGGTCCGTTCGATCTCAACCGTTGCCGCCGCGAGGGCCTCGAAGGCGCCGGTGAGAAACGGCAACGCGAATTCATAGGCGCGCTCCAGATCGCGTCCCGAATAGGCCCGCCGCGAAATCACATTCAGCAGATCGTTGGCGGCGAACATTCCAAACATGACCGACACCATATGCACATAGCCGCGGGCCGCCGCTTCCTTGGTGAGACGCGGATCGGCCCTGGTCAGCGCGTCGAGGATCAGTTCCTGCGTATCCCTGAAATGCTTGGTAATCAGCCGCGACCAGCGTTGCGTCTGTCCGGTCTGCGCCAGCAACCGCGCATAGGCCCGCCAGCCCGGTCCGCCATGCAGCATCACTTCCAGATACGGCCTGAAGAATACATCCAGCACCTCGCGCAATCCGGGCTCGCCCGTGAGACCAGCAAAGGCCTCGCGGCGTCGCGCCGTGAAATAGTCCGAGCGGCGCGCCACGATGGCTTCGAACAATTTGTCCTTGCTCTGAAAATGGTAATTGATCAGCCCGAGCGGTACGCGCGCTTTCGCCGCAACATCGCGCATCGACACGATATCGAAGCTCGATGCGGCAAACAGGCTCTCCGCGGCATCGAGGATCGCCGTCGCCGTGTTGCTACCGTTGCGTGCAGTCTTGCCGCTCAAGGCAATTTTCCCTTCCGTTTTTCGCAGCGCTGCAAAGCGCATGACGAGGCAGTCACGTTTCCTGACGGGATTTGGTCCCGTTCTTTTCCCCGGATCGACGCGCGCCTCGATGCAGCGCACCATTGACATCCGACTTGTACAGTTGTTCAACTCTAGACCAACGGGCTGGTCGATGCGAGCAATTTGTTATCGATGAGCGCCAAAGACAAGAAAACGACAGAAGCTGCGGCACAGCGTAGCATGGGAGACGATCTTGGGTTTCTTCATCGGAACGGATGTCGGAGGCACTTTCACCGATCTCTGGGTTGCGGCCGGAGACGGCCAGACACGTGTGTTCAAATCGCCGACAACCGGCGATGTGCTGGGCGGCGTCATCAATGCGATCGGGCTCGCGGCGGATGCCTACGGGCTCTCCTTCGAGGATTTTTGCAGCCAGATCGAGCGTTTCGGCCACGGCACGACGGTCGGGCTGAATGCGCTGCTGACGGGCAATGCCGCGAAGACCGCGGTGCTTACCACCAGCGGTTTTGCCGATACGCTGGAGATCGGCCGGCTGAAGCGTCAGACCTCGGACATGCACGAGCTGGAGCGGACCGACGCCTATCTGCGCAACCGGATTCCGCCGCTGGTGCCGCGCGACCTGGTGATCGAGATCGACGAACGCATCGACGTGAAAGGCGATGTCATCAAGCCGCTTGACGAGAAACAGGCGCGCGCCGCCATTCGCGCGCTCAAGGATCGCGGCATCGAGGCGGTCGCCATCTGCACGCTCTGGGCGACCCACAATCCGGTACACGAGATACGTCTGCGCGAGATCGTCGGCGAGGAATTGCCGGGCGTCTTTGTCAGCGTCTCGCACGAGATCTCGCCCGGCGTCGGCGAATATGCGCGCATGTCGACCACCGCCGGCAATGCCGCGCTCGGGCCGCTCGCCGGCCGCTACCTCGCAAGCCTCGAACAGAAACTGCAGCAGGCCGGCATGACCGTGCCGGTGCTGATGATGACCTGTGCGGGCGGCGTGTTGCCGACCGCCGTTCTCAACGACCGTCCCGCGTTCGCACTGTTTTCCGGTCCCGCAGGCGGCGTGATGGGTTCGCGCGCCACCGGCGCACAGGCCGGTTTTGACAATATCGTCACCATGGATATCGGCGGCACCAGCTTCGATGTCGGCGTGATCGTGGCCGGCAAGCCGATCATGCGCTCGGAAATCTCCGTGGCCGGTGCCGATATCCGCGTGCATTCAATCGACGTGGAATCGATCGGCGCAGGCGGCGGCTCTATCGCCTATGTGGAATTCGGCGAGTTGCGGGTCGGCCCGCGCAGTGCCGGCGCCAATCCGGGACCGGCCTGTTATGGCCGTGGCGGCACGCGCCCGACCGCGACCGATGCCGACCTTGTGCTCGGCGTTCTCGATCCGGCCAATTTCATCGGCGGACGCATGACACTCGATGTGGAGGCGGCGCGCCGCGCCATCGACGAGCATGTCGCCAGGCCGCTCGGCATGACGGTGACCGAGGCGGCCTGGAGCATCCGGCAGATCCTCGACAGCAAGATGGCCGATCTCTTGCGCCGCATGACCATCGAACGCGGCTACGATCCGCGCGACTTCACGCTGCTCGCCAATGGGGGTGCCGGTCCGTCGCATGCCTGGGTGCTGAGCGACGAACTCGGCCTCGACAGCTTCATCGTGCCGGCAGCGGCAACGGCCGAATCCGCCTATGGCACCGGCAATTCCGATCTCGGCTTCACCGCGGAGCGTCCGGCCTATGCACGCATCTCGCCGGGTGCGGTGCCGAGCGCCGAACAATTGTCACATGTCACCGCGGCCGTGAAATCCGCAACGCAGGAGGTGCGCGACAATCTCGCACTTGCCGGGCCAAAGGGCGCCATCGCCGTCGAGCGCTTTGTCGCCATCAAGTTCCGCGGCCAGACCAATCACCTCGACATCCCGTTCGAGGACGAGACCTTCACCCTCGATACGTTCCGCAAGGTGACGGAGACCTTCGAGTCGCAATACGAGACGCTGTTCGGGCGCGGCGCGGCCTTCTCCAATGCCGGTTACGAACTGATCTCGGTGCGCATCATGGGCACGGGCGCCCTGCCCCCGCCCGCTCTTGCCACCAAGGGCGAAGCCTTCGAGCCGCGTGGCAAGCGCCCCGTGTTCTTCCGCGATGCCAAGGCCGCGGTCGATACCGCGATCTACCGCACCTCCTTCCCGAATGAAGGCGAGACCGCGCAAGGCCCCGCCATCATCGAATTCCCCGGCCAGAGTGTCGTGGTGCCACCCGGCGCCACCGCAAAGGCAGACCGTTTCGGCAACATTCATGTGAGGCTCGCATCATGAGCGAGATCAACGCTGTCACTTTCGAAGTCATCCGGAACCGCCTGGTCGCCATCTCCGAGGAGATGCGCATCGCGCTGCAGGCGGTGTCCGGCTCTCCCACCGTCACCGAGGCGTCGGACTTTTTCACCGGGCTGTTCCTTCCGGACGGCAAGGTGGTGTCGATGGGATTCCAGGTCTCGTTCCAGGCGCCGGTCTGCGGCCAGGTGATCAGGCATATCAACGGAAAGCCGCAGCTCAAGGTGAAGGACGGCGACATCTTCATCGGCAACGATCCCTATATCGGCGCGCTGCATCAGAACGACGTGCAGATGATCGGCCCGATCTATGCCGGCGACGAAATCATCGCCTGGGCGGGCGTCGAGGCGCACGAAACCGATGTCGGCGGCATGGATTTCGCGAGCTGGTGCCCGAAGGCGAAGGAAGTCTGGCAGGAAGGCATCCGCATCCCCTGCGTGAAGCTCGTCGATCAGGGCGAGGTTCGCGAGGACGTGCTCGAGATGATCGTGACGGCGTCCCGCCTTCCCGACCAGCTCGGGCTCGACATCCGCGCCTTTATCGCGACCGTGAACGTCGCACGCCGCCGCATTACCGAACTCGTCGAGCGCTATGGCGCTAAGACCGTGACGGAGGTCATGCGGCGCATGATTGCTTCATCCGAGTCACGACTGCGCGCTCGACTGCGTGAATTGCCGGACGGCACGGTTCATGCCGCCGACTTCATCGAGCATGACGGCCATCAGAACGTTCTGAACAAGAACGACTGCAAAGCGACCAAGTCAGGCGACCGCCTGACCCTCGACTTCTCCGGTTCGAGCAAGCAGGCGCCCGGCTTTATCAACGCAACGCGATCGGGCCTGGACGGAGGCTGCGCCGGCAGTATCCTGACCACGCTGGGCTTCGATATCCAGTGGAACCAGGGACTGCTCGATCCGGTGAAGATCGTGGCGCCGGACGGTCTGATCTGCACCGCGCAATTCCCGGCTCCGGTCGGCTCGG
>JAEVZN010000522.1 GCA_023392205.1 Pseudomonadota bacterium | reverse complement strand
CTTCAAGACTTGCCGCCTATTGCATTTCGGGGTTTTGTGACGCCCCATGAGCAGCGACACCCGCAAACCGCCACCAAAGCCGTCCCCCGCCGATGCCCGCAAGGCGCGGCTTAAGCAGGCGCTGCGGGACAATCTGCGCCGCCGCAAGGCGCAGATGCGCGGCCGGACCGGTGCACCGGAACCGGCCGGGGGGGACCAATCCGCCGAAACGGGGCAAAACATTCCGGGAACCGCAAAAGAGCCGCAGAGTTGAGGCCCAATATTCCGCGCCCGTCCGGGCGCGGTTTGCGTTACAGGAGGGGGCTGGCTTTGCGGTCGTGAAGCCGGCGATTGAGCGGGGGACATCATGGATCGCATTCGAATCACCGGCGGGCGCCCGCTGCAGGGCACGATTCCGATTTCCGGCGCCAAGAACGCCACCCTGCCGCTGATGATCGCGAGCCTCCTCACCGAGGACATGCTGATCCTGGAAAACGTCCCGCATCTGGCCGACGTCATCCAGTTGCAGCGAATCCTCAACAATCACGGCGTCGACGTGATGCTGTCCGGCAAGCGCGCCGGCGACACGGACCATGCCGGACAGACGGTGAAGATTTCGGCGGCCAATATCGTCGACACCACGGCGCCCTACGATCTCGTGTCGAAGATGCGCGCCAGCTTCTGGGTGATCGCGCCGCTGCTCGCCCGCATGGGCGAGGCCAAGGTGTCGCTGCCGGGCGGCTGCGCGATCGGGACACGACCGGTCGATCTGCTGCTGATGGCGATGGAACGGCTGGGCGCGCAGGTCGATATCGACGGCGGCTATGCGATCGCCAGGGCGCCGAAGGGATTGCGCGGCGGCGAGATCGTGTTTCCGAAAGTGACCGTGGGCGGCACCCATGTGGCAATCATGGCCGCTGCACTCGCGCAAGGTTCGACATTGATCGAGAATGCGGCGCAGGAGCCGGAGGTGAAGGATCTCGCCGATTGCCTGGTCAAGATGGGCGCGAAGATATCAGGCGCCGGCACCGCGCGCATCGAGATCGAGGGCGTGACGCGGCTCGGGCCTGCCCGCCACAGCGTGCTGCCCGACCGCATCGAGACCGGCACCTATGCGATGGCGGTGGCGATGACCGGCGGCGATGTGCTGCTGGAAGGCGCGCGGCCGGAATTGCTGCAATCCGCACTCGATGTGCTGACGCAAGTGGGCGCCACCGTGACCGCCACCAATGAAGGCGTACGCATTGCCCGCAATGGCGCGGGGCTGTCGCCCGTCGAGGTCACCACCGAGCCTTTCCCCGGCTTCCCGACCGATCTGCAGGCGCAATTGATGGCATTGATGACCAAAGCCAAGGGCACCTCGCACATCACCGAAACGATTTTCGAGAATCGCTTCATGCATGTGCAGGAGCTGGCCCGGCTCGGCGCCCGCATCACCCTCGACGGCCAGTCGGCGAAGATCGAGGGTGTGGACCGGCTGCGCGGCGCGCCAGTTATGGCGACCGACCTGCGCGCGTCGGTGTCACTGGTAATCGCGGCTCTGGCCGCCGAAGGCGAGACCGTCGTCAACCGCGTCTATCATCTGGATCGCGGCTTCGAGCGGCTGGAAGAAAAACTCGGCGCCTGTGGCGGTCAGGTGGAGCGGATCAGCGGCTGAGAAATCTCAGCCGTAATACAGCTTCAGCGCCAGCAGATTCAGCGACAGGAACAGCCCTGCCGCATTGGCGATCATGATGACCGGATCGGACTTCAGGACGCCATAGGCGACCCATAAGGCAAGCCCGCCCGCCAGCGTGAGGATCATCGCAAGCGACAGGTCGCCGGTCTCGCGGGTCCGCCAGGACTTCACCACCTGCGGAATATTGGCGGCGGTCGTGAGCAAAGCCGCGCCAAGCCCGAGCCATGTCGTAAGAGACCACATCGTAAGTAACCACATGGCAGCCTTAACCGAACCGGAAACGATCCGTTCCCGCGACCGCTTTCCTGCCCGGCTTTTGCCACGATGCCCCTTGCGGGGACGAGAGCGCTTGCCTAATTACCCCGCAAGGCGATCCCATAAACAACCTGCAAGGCCAGACCCATGGACCTGCTCAAACTCATCGCGCTCGACCGCGAAGATCTCGAAATCGTTTCGGCGCATCTGCAGGATGCGGTACTCAAGGTCGGCGAGGTGATCTGGCGGCCCGCGGAAAACAGGGTGGTGATCGCGCTCAACCGCTTCGATTGGGAAGCCGCCGTCAGCGACAATCCGGCCTACAGGCGGCGGCGTGCTGCATTGCGGTTCGACCGCGTGATGTCCTGCAAATGCCGCAGCCTCGATTGCGCGGCCAAGGATCAGCTCCTTAATCTGCTGGCGATTGAATTCGAGGAAACCGATACGCCGGGCGGCGTCATCACGTTGTCGTTCTCGGGCGGCGGTGCCTTGCGGCTCGAGGTCGAATGCCTTGAAGCCGAAGTCGTGGATCTCGGCCCGATCTGGCAGGCGGCCGCCTGCCCGGATCACAAGACCATCGAAGGCGAAGCCGCGCGCCTCTGAGCCCCGCTCTCCAACGCGCTATCACCGCACATACTTGCCTTTGACGGCATCCTCCGAAACACTTCCGGCATAATTCCGGGCGCGCCCGAACGCAGCCCGGCCGACAAGGTAGTACCGGGAGGACGTGACGATGCCGTTTCCACAATGCAAAAAAGTTGTCCTGTTTGTCGCCGCGCTGGCCCTGTCATGCGCGTCATTGTCGATCGCGCAAGTGCAGGCCCAGAAGGCAGAATTGCCGCCGGTCGTGAAGATCATCGTCGGCTCGGTCGCCGGCGGCGTGCTCGATCCCTATGCGCGCATCGTCGGCGAGCACATGAGCAAGACGCTCGACCGCACCTTGATCGTGGAGAACAAGCCCGGCGCCAACGGCACCATCGCCGCGCAATTCGTGGTCGACCAGCCGGCCGATGGCGCATTGCTCTGGATCGGCACGCAGGCGATGACCGAGATCAATCCGAGCGCCTACAAGAATCTGCGCTGGAGCATCGACGATTTCATTCCGATCGTGAAAGGCGTGCAGGCGCCGCTGGTCTTCGTCACGCATCCGAGCGTGCCTGCCAAGACGCTCGACGAACTGATCGCGTGGATCAGGGCCAATCCTGGCAAGCTCGGTTACGCATCCTTCAGCCCCGGCACGCCGTCCGCCTTCCTCGGCCATCAGATGAACCAGAAATTCGGACTCGATCTGGCGCATATTGTCTATCGCGGCTCGGGGCCGCAGACCAACGATCTGGTTGGGGGTCATGCATTGATGGGTTTCGCGCAATTAGGCAACGCGTTGCCGCATCTCAAGTCCGGCAAGCTCAATGCCATCGCCGTCACCAGCAAGGAGCGCTCGCGCTTTCTGCCCGATACGCCGTCCTTTGCCGAACTCGGCCATGACGATTTCACCGCCTTGGTGTGGTTCGGGCTGCTGGTGAAAGCGGGCACGCCGGCGCCGATCGTGAAGGCCTATATCGACGCGGCCGAAAAGGCGCATGCCGATCCGGACGTGCGCGGCAAATTCGAGTTGCAGGGCATGACGGTGACCGGCCAGACCGGACCGGACGCACTCATGGCCGACATCAAGACGCAGATCGAACGCTGGCGGAAGATCGTCGACGCCACCGGCTTCAAGGCCGACTGACGCGACCGGCCCTGCAACGGCGGCGGCGAGTTTAACCCGTGCCGCCGACCGTGATGCGATCCATGCGCAATGATGGCTGGCCTACGCCGACCGGCACGCCCTGTCCGTTCTTGCCGCAGGTGCCGATGCCATGATCGAGCGCCAGATCGTTGCCGATCATCGAAATGCGATGCAGGTCGGTCGGTCCGTTGCCGATCAGCATCGCGCCCTTCACCGGGGCGCCGACCTTGCCGTTCTCGATGCGATAGGCCTCGGTGCACTGGAACACGTATTTGCCGGACGTGATGTCCACCTGTCCGCCGCCGAAGCTGACCGCATAGATACCATTCTTCACCGAGGCGATGATTTCCGAAGGCTCGTGATGGCCGGCCAGCATGTAGGTGTTGGTCATGCGTGGCATCGGCACATGCGCATAGGATTCGCGCCGTCCGTTACCGGTCGGCGCCATGTTCATCAGGCGCGCATTCTGCCGGTCCTGCATATAGCCAACCAGAATGCCGTCCTCGATCAAAACGGTCTTGTTGGTCGGCGTGCCCTCGTCGTCGATGGAGAGCGAGCCGCGGCGCGACTGGATGGTGCCGTCATCGAGCACCGTCACGCCCTTGGCCGCGACCCGCTGGCCCATCAATCCTGCAAAGGCCGACGTGCCCTTGCGGTTGAAATCGCCTTCGAGCCCATGGCCCACCGCTTCATGCAGCATGACGCCGGGCCAGCCTGCGCCGAGCACAACATCCATTTCGCCCGCAGGCGCCGGCACGGATTCGAGATTGACCATGGCCTGCCGCACAGCGTCGTCGACCGCACCGCGCCAATGCTCCGTCTCGATGAAGCGCGCATAGCCGTCGCGTCCGCCATAGCCGTGGCTGCCGGTCTCCTGCCGGTCGCCGTCGCCTGCGACGATCGACACATTGAGCCGCACCATCGGACGGATATCGCGATAGACCTCTCCGTCGGCGCGCACGATTTCCACCACCTGCCACGACGCGCCGAGGCTCGCGCTCACCTGCCGCACACGCGGGTCTTTCGCGCGCGCATAGGCGTCGATTTCCTGCAGCAGCTTGACCTTGGTCTCGAATCCCGGCGCATTGAGCGGGTTCTCGTCGCCATAGAGGCGCACATTGCTGCGCGGCGGCGCGTCCGAATAGTTGCCGCTATAGCCGCCCTTCACCGCGCGCACCGCATCGGCGGCGCGGATCAAAGCGGCCTCGGAGAGATCGGAGGCATGCGCATAGCCCACCGCCTCGTCCTTCACGGCGCGCAGCCCGAAGCCCTGCGAGGTATCGTAGGTCGCCTGTTTCAGCCGGCCGTTGTCGAAACCCAGGGCTTCCGACTGGCGATATTCCAGGAACAATTCGCCGTCATCGGCGCCCTCCAGACCTTTTGCAAGAATCTGCCGGACGCGGCCCCGGTCGAGGCCCGCGCGGTCGATGAGGGAGGCGGTGGCGTTTTCGGTCATGTTTCACATCCAGTCGGCCAATCTTCCCGCAACATAGGTCGCAGGCCGGCAAATCGCGAGGGTAAAGCCACGCTCCGGCCCTGCTGCCGGTCCAGACTCGCCGTCAGAATCAGTCCATTGAGCCGCAATGCCGTCTTACAACGCACATTCCGCACTCACCCGCCGGATATTTCTTGGCGCTGCCGCAAGCGCGATCCTGTCGCCATGTGCGATGGCGCAAGTGGCCGGCCCGCCCCGTTTCGGCAGCGCGCGCAACCAGTTCACGCTGGTCCGCCCGCGGCGGCCGGTCGGCGACCTGCAATTGCCGCAGCCGAATGGCAATGCGGTCAGCCTGCGGCGTTATGCCGGCAAGGTGATCGTCCTGAATTTCTGGGCCACCTGGTGCCCGCCCTGCCGCGGCGAATTACCGATCCTGGAGCGTTTGCAGCAGGCGCTGGGGCCGGCCGGATTGCAGGTGGCGGCGGTGTCGGTCGACGACGGCGACGGCAGCGGCGGAAAAGTACAGCAATTTGTCCGCGAATTGCGCCTGAGCCAAATCGCGGTGTTCCATGACCGCGACGGCAGACTGGCCCGCTCGCCACGCCGTGGCGACAGGGATGCCCCCTTCGCGCTGTACGGGATGCCGATCACCTATGTGATCGGCCGCTCCTTGCATGTGGAAGGCTATCTCGTGGGCGAGGCCGACTGGATGTCGCCCGGCGGGCGCAACCTGCTGGACTATTACCTGCGCGCGACGCCGGCCTGAGCCGCGACTGCCAGCCCGGCTCAGGGCAGTTTGTCGTAGCCGTCGCCAAAGCCCTTCAGCGCCATCGGAAAGCCGATGCCCTCTTCCGGCGTCTGGAATATAATGAAGGTCGCCGTGCCCCCGGCGCGCATCTGCTTGATGAGGTTTTCGTCCATCACCACCTCGGCGACGCAGCCATTGGGCAGGCAGCGCACGAATCCGGCGCGGCCGATATCGGCATTGTCGATCTTGAGGCCGAGCCCGGAGGGCAGCAGCACGCCGAGCGGCGCAATCACCCGCATCAGCCGGCTCTTGTTGTCGGCGGTTTTCAGGACAATGACCGTGAGCCCGATATTGGCGCGGTCCTCGGCGGTCACACTCTGCATCAGGGCGCATTGCTCGGCCTGCGCGCCGGGCGGCGTATCGCAGCGGATCTGCCAGTCGGCATGAACCGAACGGACGGCGCCCTGGGCTGCGGCCTGCGGCAGGGAGGCCGCGCCGAAAACGAGCACCGCGATGAGCCCGGCTAGACCCGCAAGACCCTTATGCACCGACGTCACCATGTCACCGTCCCAAGGATATCCCTCGTCCCGCGCCTCAAACATGTTGCGGCAGCCTGTCGCTAACAGCCTGTCATGGCGCCGCACCCGAATCACTGGCCAGCCTGGGGCCAAGGGCGTGGCACCATGCATGACCGGCCCTGTCAAGCGCACAACCTGGACGGCAAAAAGCGCGTAATTCCGGCCGAAAACAGGCACCGGCATCCCGCTTTTTGCATAGGCAGAATGTCTCATGAATTCAATGCCGCGCCGCATTGCGAGCGGGGCGGAATTATGGTTTGAGAAGTCGGGATTTTCCCAGAAATCCTGACGCGCATGCTGCGAGCGCCCGGCTCGCCAGCATCCCGGAAGTGGACGCCGCGTCCCAGAATACGGGCTGAACGCCGGTGCGTTAAGGGCCGGCGCGTTACGGGTCCGGTTTGTCGAAGGAGCGAATACGACAATGCGACTGCAGAAACTCTTGATCGCGTTGGCGGTGGCGGTGGCCGCACTGGCCCCGGTGGCCGCGTCAGCTGGCCTCGGCCAGCCCTCGCCCTGGCAACTCGGATTCCAGCAATCGGCTACACCGATCATGGACACCATGGTCTGGTTCCATGACTTTCTGCTCTACATCATCACCGGCATTACGCTGTTCGTGCTGGCGCTGCTTGTGATCGTCATTCTCAAGTTCAATGCGCGCGCAAATCCACTGCCGTCGAAAACGACGCATAACGCGCTGCTCGAAGTGGCCTGGACGGTCATTCCTGTCATCATCCTGGTGGCGATCGCGGTGCCCTCGTTTCGGCTTCTGTTCGCGCAGCAGACCATTCCGCCCGCCGACATCCCCATCAAGGCGACCGGCAAGCAGTGGTTCTGGACCTACGATTACCCCGATGCCGGCATCGTCTTCGATTCGCTGATGATCCAGGAAGCCGACCTGAAGCCCGGCCAGCCGCGCCTTCTGGCCGTGGATAACGAGGTCGTGGTGCCGGTGAACAAGGTGGTCCGCGTGCAGGTGATTGGCGCCGATGTCATCCACGCCTTTGCCGTCCCCTCCTTCGGCATCAAGATCGACGCCGTCCCCGGCCGCCTCAACGAGACCTGGTTCCGCGCCACGCGCGAGGGCGTCTATTACGGCCAATGTTCCGAATTGTGCGGCAAGGACCATGCCTATATGCCGATCACCGTCCGGGTCGTGAATGACGGCGAATATGCCGCCTGGCTGGCCCAGGCGAAGCAGAAATTCGCCGCCGATCCCGGCAACGCGACGCCGGTTGCCGCAACCGCGGCCAACGGGATCGCGATTGCCGCCAATGCGGACAAAGCGGATACCGAATAGGACAAGACACGAGGCCAAGACCGGCCGCAGGCGGCGCACACATACTAACAAATGAATATGTGTGCTAGCCTCGGCCGGAGAGCGAGACAAGACTGAAGGGTCAGACCATGGCAGCCACGCCGCATTCCGATAGCGCCCATTCCGCAGATCACGCGCACGACGCGCACGATCATCCGACCGGATGGCGCCGTTACGTCTATTCGACGAACCATAAGGACATCGGCACGATGTACCTTATCTTCGCGATGGTGGCCGGTGTGATCGGCCTGATCCTGTCGATCGGCATGCGTATGGAATTGCAGCAGCCGGGCATGCAGATCTTCGCCGACGCACACATGTTCAACGTGTTCACGACGGCGCACGGCCTGATCATGATCTTCTTCATGGTCATGCCGGCCATGATCGGCGGCTTCGGCAACTGGATCGTGCCCCTGATGATCGGCGCGCCGGACATGGCCTTCCCGCGCATGAACAATATCTCGTTCTGGCTGCTGCCCTTCGCCTTCGCGCTTTTGATCATCTCGCTGTTCGTCGAAGGCGAGCCGGGCGCGGCAGGCGTCGGCGGCGGCTGGACGCTGTATGCGCCGCTCTCCACCACCGGCCATCCCGGACCGGCGGTCGATTTCGCGATCCTGGCCCTGCATATCGCCGGTGCCTCGTCGATCCTCGGCGCCATCAACTTCATCACCACCATCTTCAACATGCGCGCGCCGGGCATGACCCTGCACAAGATGC
>JAEVZN010000284.1 GCA_023392205.1 Pseudomonadota bacterium | reverse complement strand
ACCAGCTCGTCATGGACGATCTTGACCACCATCTGGCCGGGCGTGACCGACTTGATAACGTCCACACCGACCGCGCGCTCGCGCACCCGGTCGATAAAGGCGCGCGCGACATCGAGCGCGACATCGGCCTCCAGCAGCGCCCGGCGCACTTCGCGCATGGCCGTATCGACATCGGCCGCCGACAGCGCGCCGCGCCGCGTCAGCGTATCGAGAATTCCGGACAGCCGTTGCGACAGGTTGTCGAACATTGCTCAAATACCTTTGACGCCCGAGGGCGCACAGCGCTGTCGGGCGGGGACCTCCGGCCTCTCGGACCGGTCGGTGGCTCAGTCATTCGATCTCTTGCGAGAGCGGGCGGAAACTAGGGGCAGCGGGCCGTCAAGTCAAGGAAAGCGGGGGCAGACGGGGGCCGCGACCACGGCCGGTTTCGCTCCGCGCAGCCGGTTCAGAGCTTTTTCTCCGGGTCCGGTTCCGCGTCCGGTTGTGCGTCCGGCTGCGCGTCCAGAACCGGGAAAATCACCTCGATCACCAGTTCATTCTCCGGCGTTGTCCGCGGATCGGTGACATAGCGCTCGATGAAGATATCGGCCGGCTGGAGGTCCTTCTCGTCGAAGAAGTTCGTGATCGCCTCGTAGAGGTTCTCCATCGTGTCGTAAGGCCCGCGATGCGTGAATTTGTAGGCCTTTCCCGAAGGCGACGTGCCGACCGCCAGATCGCCCTGCGGCGGGTTGTCGATCGGGCCCATCAGCGGGACCGCCGCCCGGAAATCGAACCCGGCATCGTTCACGTCGGTGAAGATCATCATCGCGTCGCCGTCCGGCTTGAGGCCGCGCTTGTCGAGAAAGCCGTGCACCATCCGCAATGCCTCGACCAGCGTGTCATAGGCGCTGTCCCAGGTGCCGGACCCGGCCATATAGATGATCGTCTGCTCGGGCAGGGTGATCTCGACGCCGAATTCCTCGGCGGTTGCGCCCGCCTGCGGCGTGGACTGGGCCGGGGTCTGGGCCGGGGTCTGGGCCGGAATCTGGGCAGCGGCCGGAGTGACCTGTCCGGCTGTTCCGGCCAGCGCGGACAGCAGGGCAAGAATGGCTAGTCTGGGCCAGAATGTCGGCATCGGCAGGCTCCCCGTATGACCGGCACCATCCGAATCGATGCCGACCTTTTCATGTCTAGCATGGCGGTTTGACGCCCATTCGTGGACGCTCCGCATGCTTCGCGTTCCCCTGGCGGACTCGCCAATCGAGGGCAATTGGCCCATATAGGCGACTTCGCCACCCCGCAACATCCGGAACCGCCGCCAGCCATGAGCGCGCTTGCCCACCAGCCATTCACGAAGATGAACGGGATCGGCAACGAGATATTGGTGGTCGATCTGCGTGCGCAGGCGATCCCGGTTTCGGCAGACGATGCGCGGGCGATCGCGGCGGGCTTGCCCTACGACCAGCTCATGGTCCTGTACCCGCCGCGTGCGGCCGGCACCGAAAGCTTCGTGCGCATCTACAACAATGACGGCTCGGAAGCGGGCGCCTGCGGCAACGGCATGCGCTGCGTGGCCTCGCGGGTGTTCGCCGACAGCGGCAAGGACGCGCTGACCTTTCAGACCCGAGCCGGGCTGATCAATTGCTGGCGCGGGCCTGACGCCGGCGTCTTCACCGTCGATATGGGACCGCCGCGTTTTGCCTGGAACGACATCCCGCTGGCGGAGGAGTTTCGCGACACACGCGGGATCGAATTGCAGATCGGACCGATCGACGCGCCGGTGCTGCATACGCCCTCGGTGGTGAATATGGGCAATCCGCATGCGGTGTTCTGGGTGGACGATCCCTATGCGCATGACCTCGAACGATTCGGCCCGATGCTCGAACATCATCCGATCTTTCCCGAGCGCGCCAACATCTCGCTCGCCGCGATCAAGTCGCGCGATCACATCGTCATGCGGACATGGGAGCGCGGCGCGGGCCTGACCAAGGCCTGCGGATCGGCGGCCTGCGCCGTCGCCGTTGCCGCCGCGCGGCTGGGGCGCACGGACAGGCGCGTGCGTACATCGCTACCGGGCGGCGATCTCATCATCGACTGGCGCAAGAGCGATGATCACGTGCTGATGACCGGGCCGGCGGAGTTCGAATTTTCCGGCGAATTCGATCCCGCCTGGTTTGACGCCAGGATGCCGGCCCCGACATGAGCGTCGATATCGTCACATTCGGCTGTCGCCTGAACACGCATGAATCCGAGGTCATGCGCCGGCAGGCGCAGGAGGCCGGGCTCGACGGCGCGGTGGTGGTCAATACCTGCGCGGTGACGGCGGAAGCCGTGCGGCAGGCGCGCCAGACGATCCGGCGCATCCGGCGCGAACAGCCGCAGGTGCGCATTGTCGTCACCGGATGCGCGGCACAGACCGAACCGCAGACCTTCGCGGCCATGCCGGAAGTGGATCGCGTGCTCGGCAATGGCGAGAAGTTCGACGCCACGGCATGGCGGGACACGCGCGATGCTTTCGCGGCCGGCAGCCACGATGCATTCGGCATCGGCAGCGAGGAAAAGATCGTCGTCAATGACATCATGGCGGCGCGCGAAACGGCCTTGCATCTGATCGACGGGATCGAAGGCCGCGCGCGGGCCATCGTGCAGATCCAGAATGGCTGCGACCATCGCTGCACCTTCTGCATCATCCCGTATGGACGCGGAAATTCGCGCTCGGTGCCGATGGGCGAGGTGGTCACGCAGGTGCGCCGTCTGGTCGGCAACGGCTATCGCGAGGTGGTGCTCACCGGCGTCGATATCACGAGCTATGGCCAGAACCTGCCCGGCACGCCGCGACTCGGCGTGCTTGTGAAGCAGATTCTCAAGCATGTCCCGGAGCTTACGCGCCTGCGGCTGTCGTCGATCGATTCGGTCGAGGCCGATGCCGATCTGCTCGATGCGCTGGCAAACGAGGGCCGGCTGATGCCGCATCTGCATCTGTCGCTGCAATCGGGCGACGACATGATCCTGAAGCGCATGAAGCGCCGGCATTCCCGTGCCGACGCGATTGCGTTCTGCGCGCAGGTGCGCCGTCTGCGGCCTGACATTGTTTTCGGCGCCGACATCATTGCCGGATTTCCGACGGAAACGGAGGATATGTTCGCGCGTTCACGCCAGATCGTCGAGGAATGCGGACTGACCTATTTGCATGTGTTTCCCTTTTCCGCCCGGCCCGGAACGCCCGCCGCACGCATGCCGCAGCTTGCGCGCGAGATCGTGAAGGATCGCGCGAGGCTGTTGCGCGAAGCGGGTGAGGCGGCCTTGCTGCGTCATCTGGATGGCGAGAGCGGTGCGACCCGCGCGGTTCTGGTGGAGAGCGAGGGCAGCAGCCGCACCGAGCATTTCACGCCCGTGCGATTGGATGCTCCGGTCGCGTCCGGCGAGATCGTGAATGTGCGTATTGCAGGTCACGACGGCCGTCAGCTTGTTGCGGCGTGACCGCCATGCGCGTGCAGATCGGCGAAACCTTTTCGGAAACGCTCACCCTGACGCCGGAGGAGGCCAAGTCCTTTTCTCGCGCGGCGCGTGATTTCAATCCCCTGCATCTCGACGAGGATGTGGCCGCGGCCAGCCGCTACGGCAAGCTGATCGTCTCCGGCACGCAGATGGCCTCGCATCTCATGGCGCTGCCGGCGACGCATTTCAGCCAGCGCGGCGATGTGGTGGGGCTGGATTTCTCGGTGCGGTTTCACAAGGCCGTGCATGCCGACGACACCATCCTGCTGGCCTGGGAAGTGGTGGCGGTCACGCCGACATCGGCGGGCTCGGCCGATGTGGTCGAGATGAAGGGCAAGATCACCAACGGGCAGGGCGAACTCGCCGTCGCCGCGACCGGCCGCATGATGATCGCCGACAAGCTGTGAGCCTTATCCCGGCGGCGTTTCCGCCGGATCACGCGCGGCCGGTGCATCCTCCACCCAGCCGCAGGATTTGAGCGCGTCGCGCATATGCGGCGGCACCGGCGCCGTGACGCGGACAGGATCGCGGTTCTTGGAGAGCGGCACCACCACTTCGCGCGACAGCAGGTGCAGTCCCGGTCCATCGAAGCGGGGCGCGCTGCCATAGATCGCATCGCCGAGAATCGGCCAGCCCAAAGCCTGGCAATGCACGCGAAGCTGATGCGTGCGGCCGGTGACAGGCTCCAGCGCGAGCCATGTTGTCGCGGCGGATCGCCCCATCACTTTCCAGGTGGTGACGCTTTGCAGCCCGTCCGGATCGACCTTCATCCACCAGCCGCGGGTTTCGTCGCGCCGGCCGAGCGGCAATGCGATGGTTCCTTCGTCTGCCTCGGGAGCGCCTTCCACGACCGCCCAATAGGTCTTGCCGACCCGGCCGGTCTTGAACAGGTTCCCCAGTGTCTCCAGCGCCTTGCGATGCCGCCCCAAGACCAGGCAGCCCGAGGTTTCACGATCCAGCCGGTGCGCCAGAGACGGGTTCCGCGGCAGGCCGAAGCGGAGCGCGGCGAAATGATCCTCCAGCGCGCCGGCATTCTTCATTCCGGCCGCCTTCGGCCCGCGATGGACCGGCAGGCCGGCCGGTTTGTCGATCACCAGCATCAACCCGTCGCGATACAGGAGCCGGCTCACCATCTCTTCCGGTGTCATGTGTAAACCGCTATCACGTTGCCGCTCATGAATGACATTACCCCGGAACAACCCCGCACCAGCTGGTGGCAGCGCCTCTCGGGCGGCCTGAAGCGCACCTCTGCCTCTCTCGGCACGGCGCTCACCGATCTTGTGCGCAAGCGCAAGCTCGATTCCGCCATGCTGGAGGAGATCGAGGACGCGCTGATCCGCGCCGATCTCGGCGTCGCGACCGCCTCACGCATTTCCGAGGCCATCGCGCAGGGACGCTACCAGAAGGATATCGGCGAGGACGAGATCAAGGCGGTGGTGGCCAGCGAAGTGGAAAAGGTCATGGCGCCGGTCGCTGTGCCATTGTCCTCAGGCAGCGTCACGCCTTTTGTCATTCTGGTGTCGGGCGTCAACGGGTCCGGCAAGACGACCACCATCGGCAAGTTGGCGGCGCGCTTCACGCGTGACGGCCATAAGGTGATGCTGGCGGCCGGCGACACGTTTCGCGCCGCAGCCATCGAACAACTCAGGATATGGGGCGGACGCACCGGGGCGAAAGTCATCGCCCGCGAACAGGGTGCGGATGCCGCCGGGATCGCCTTCGACGCCATGACGGCGGCGAAGGCCGAAGGCGCGGATATCCTGCTGATCGACACGGCGGGGCGGCTGCAGAATCGCGCCGAACTCATGAGCGAACTGGAAAAGATCGTGCGCGTCATGAAGAAGGTCGACCCGTCCGCGCCGCATGCGGTGCTGCTCGTGCTCGATGCGACCGTGGGACAGAATGCGGTGTCGCAGGTGGAGGCCTTCGGCAAGAGCGCCGGCGTGACCGGACTTGTGATGACCAAGCTCGACGGCACCGCGCGCGGCGGCATCCTTGTCGCCATCGCCGAGAAATTCAAATTGCCGATCCATTTCATCGGGGTCGGCGAGGGGATCGACGACCTGCAACCCTTCACGGCGCGCGATTATGCCCGCGCGATTGCGGGACTGGAGAACTAAAGCCCATGCCGGACCTGAAGACTGCTGGCGCGACAAACGGGTCGGACATGACCAAGAAGGCCCAGCTCAATCCGCTTGTGAAGCTCGCGCTCGATTTCGGGCCGCTGATCCTGTTTTTCGTCGTGAACGGACGCGCGGGAATCTTCTGGGCGACCGGCGTATTCATGGCCGCCGTGGTGGTGGCGATCCTTGTGTCCTATGTGCTGATCCGGCGCTTTCCGGTGATGACACTGGTGACGGCCTTCATCGTCGTCGTGTTCGGGACGCTCACCATCGTGTTGCAGAACGATGTGTTCGTGAAGATGAAGACCACCATCATCTATCTGCTGTTCGCGGTGGTGCTGGCGGCCGGAATTGTCCTGAAGAAGCCGTTTCTCGAAATCGCTTTCGACTCGGTGTTTCACCTGACCGACGAGGGCTGGCACAAGCTCACCGTGCGCTGGATCTGGTTTTTCGTCGCGATGGCAATCGTGAACGAGATCGTCTGGCGCACGCAGACCACGGATTTCTGGGTGGCGTTCAAGACTTTCGGCTTCGTGCCGATCACGTTCGTCTTTGCGATGGCGCAGATGCCGATCCTGCAGAAATACGCGGTGCAACCCGAAGACGCGCAGCGCGAAGGCTAGAGCCGTTCCGGCTCTGGCTTATTGCATTGACGCGCTTTCTTGAGGCGAGCCGGTATCCACTTTGCTCGAAAGCGCTTTAAGCCTCAATCGGCCGGGTTGTCCGCCGCCAGCGCCTTCTCGATGGCGGGCATGAACACGGTCTTGAAATTGGCGTCCGTGATCGGGCCGACCAGCTTGTAGGCGATGCGGCCGTCGCGACCGACTACGAAGGTTTCCGGCACGCCATAGACGCCCCATTCGATGGCGGCGCGGCCCTTTGCGTCGGTGCCGATGGCGTCGAACGGATTGCCGTAGCGGCCGATGAAGCGGCGCGCATTGTCGGGCTGATCCTTGTAATTGATGCCGACCATCCGGATGCGCTTGTCCCTGGCGAGTTCGTCGAGGAACGGCACCTCGTCATGACAGGGCACGCACCACGACGCCCAGACATTCACGATGGTCACCTGGCCGTTGAAATTGCCGTCCAGTCCCGGCACCGGCTTGCCTTCGTGCAGCAGTCCCTCAATCGGCGGCAATTCGGTGCGCGGCGCCTCGCGTCCGATCAGCGCAGAGGGCAGACGCGCCGGATCGCCCGCGTAGAGCCGGAAATAGAACAGGGCCGCCAGCGCCAGAAACAGAATGAGCGGCAGCGCCACAAGAAACTTGCGGCGGCCGCCTGCGCCCGATGCCGGCTGCGCCACGCTCATGCTGCCGATCTCTGCGCGGGAGCGGCGCGCTCTGCCGAGCGGCGGGTGATGCCGCGCGTTTCCAGTTCGGCCAGTGTGCGCTTGAGCGCGAACCAGTCGAACACAATCCATGCGACCAGAGCGCCGAGGATCAGCGCCGAGACGGCATACGACGCGATGATGAAAGTGGCGTGCGGTCCAAGGTCCATGGGGCGATCCAGTCTAGCGGCCGGGGGCCATTTCCACCTGCATCAGATGCAGGGAGCGGACGCGCCGCTTGAGGATTTCGTTGCGCATGGCGGCGAGGTGCAGCGTGACGAAGAGAAGCGTGAACGCAATCGCCATAACCAGTAGCGGCCACAGGATGGTGGGATGGATTGCAGGTCCGTCCAGGCGCACCACGGAGGCGGGCTGATGCAGCGTATTCCACCAATCGACCGAGAACTTGATAATCGGCAGATTGATGGCGCCGACCAGCGTCAGAATGGCAGCCGCGCGGCCCGCGCGCGACGGATCGTCAATGGTGCGCCACAACGCCATGACGCCGAGATACATCAGGAACAGGACGAACACCGAGGTCAGCCGCGCATCCCAGACCCAATAAGTGCCCCACATCGGCCGTCCCCAGAGCGAACCGGTGATGAGGCAGATCAGCGTGAAAGCAGCCCCGATGGGCGCTGCGGCCTTGCCGGCCACGTCTGCCAATGGATGACGCCAGACCAGCGTGCCCAGCGCCGCGATTGTCATCGCCGACCAGCCGAACATGGCGAGCCAGGCGGCGGGCACATGGATGAACATGATCTTGACGGTGGCGCCCTGCTGATAATCGTCCGGCGCGCCGATCACGAGCCAGAAGCCATAGGCGAAGGCGAGCGCGGTCACGCCCATCAGCCACGGCATCAGCCGTCCGGTCAGCGACAGAAAGCGGGTCGGGTTGGCAAGATCGATCAGGGCCATGGGTACAACTCGGGCGCAATTTCCGCGCAGCACATTGGTTCTGTCGCACGGTTCTGGCAAGGCGATGGCGCAAACACGCGAACGTGATGGTCGCGCTTCAAGCCTATTCCTGCCCGGCCCGCAACGCCGCTGCTGCGGCAAAAGGCCCGATCACCAGCGCCATCAGGCTGATCGCACAGAGGATCGTAAACGGGGTTCCGAATGGCACCGGCCCGACTACGGCGGCGTTCGACGCGGCGACGCCGAAAATCAGGACGGGGACGACCAGCGGCAGAACCAGCACCGGCAGCAGCAATCCGCCCCGGCGCAGGGTGACGGTCAGGCCGGCGCCGATCAGCCCGATAAAGGTGAGCGCGGGGGTTCCGGCCAGCAAGGTGGCCGCAACGGCGGCGGTGGCCGCCAGATCGAGGTTGAGGAACAACGCCAGTAGCGGCGCGGCGATCACCAGCGGCAGCGCCGTACTCAGCCAATGGGCCAGCGCCTTCACCCCGACCGCCAGTTCGAGCGGCATGGTGCCCATCATCAGCAGATCGAGCGAGCCATCCTCCTGATCGGCGGCGAGCAGGCGATCCAGTGCCAGCAGGCTTGCCAGCAGCGCCCCGAGCCACAGGATCGCGGGACCGATGCGTTGCAGCAGCGCCAGATCGGGGCCTATGGCGAACGGCATCAGGGTCACGACCGACATGAAAAACAGCACCCCGATCATCGCGCCGCCGCCGATGCGGATGGCAATGCGAAGATCGCGCAGGAACAGGGCGGACAGGGCCGTCATGC